>JAPLRK010000062.1 GCA_026399195.1 Legionellales bacterium | reverse complement strand
GCTTTGGATGCGTTTTCTGGGGTGAGAGATTGTCGGTTTTCGAAATGCTCTTCGATGATGCATTGTAGTGATGTCATGTCTTATTCTCGTCAGGTTTTCATGGAAGTGATAAGTTGGTCTTTGAGTGACCATTGTAGGTTTAGCCATTGTCGAAATTCATAAAGCATGGTTTCGTTTTCAAGCAGGTCGGAATTTAAAAAATGTTGGGGAATGGGAAGTTCGCGAATGTGGATTTTGACGGAGTGAATGCGACGGCATAAAAACTGCCACAAGGAGTTTTCTTTATTAGGATAGACGATGGTCACGTCTAAAAGGTGTTTGATTTGTTTGTTCATGATGTCAATTACAAAGCCAACACCACCCGCTTTGGGTTTTAGTAAATGTTGGTATGGGGCGTTTTGGTCTAGGGATTTCTTTTTGGTAAAACGAGTCCCTTCAACAAAACTCATCAACGTTCCTGGCGCTTGCTTGAATGATTTGAGCGCTTTCTTGGTGGCTTCTAAATCGGCCCCTTTTTTTTCAGGATGTTTGTCTAAATAGGCTGGAGAATAGCGTTTCATAAAAGGGCAACCCATGGCCCACCATGAGAAACCCAGGATAGGGACCCACTTCAGTTGATCTTTGATGAAAAACTTCAAAACGGGTATTTTTCGGTTAAAAATCCGTTGTAAAACAACAATATCGAGCCAACTTTGATGATTGGCAACCACTAAGTACCAGTCCTTTGGGTTATAATTCACAGGGCCTATCACATCCCAATGTGCGGGATGGATATGGTTAATATAGGCATTGTTCACATCACTCCAAAGAATGGCTATGTGATCAAGGATGTGAGTGCATTTTTTTTTCCAAGGGTCATTGGGATATAATTTCAATAACCCAATCAACAGGACAGGAACTGAGCCCAGAAAGGTCGTTGTTATCATAATGAAAAGTGCTATTAGGGCATGACCAATACCTATCCAATGTTTGATGATGTTCATAGAGATTCCTAATTCAGAGCGTAGTTAAGATCGTGTTTTAAATCGTCCACATGTTCAATGCCGACGGAGAGTCGAATAAATCCATCTTCAATGCCAAGCGCTTTACGTTTTTCACTGGGCACCGAGGCATGCGTCATGATGGCTGGGTGTTCAATCAAACTTTCGACTCCTCCCAAACTTTCAGCGAGTGTGAACAGTTCACAACGGGATAAAAATCGTGTCGCTTCATCTAACCCGCCTTTGATAGTCAGTGAGATCATGCCACCAAAATCATGCATTTGTTCTATGGCCAGTTGATGTTGTGGATGGCTTTCAAGGCCTGGATAAATGACTTTTAATATCCGCGGATGTTTCTCGAGCCAAAGCGCTAAGTCTTTTGCATTGTCACAGTGACGTTGCATGCGCAGAGAGAGTGTTTTTAAGCTTCTTAATACTAAAAAACTGTCAAATGGCCCAGCTATTGCACCACATGAATTTTGTAAAAAAGCTAATTTTTCAATGAGAGGGGGGTTATCGCCGACCACAACCACGCCATTGATGACATCAGAATGACCATTGAGGTATTTGGTTGCCGAGTGTAAAACGATATCAAAGCCAAATTCAAGTGGGCGTTGGAGCCAAGGGGAAGCAAAGGTATTGTCAGCAACCGTGAGAATTCCTCTCTGCTTCGCGAATTCGGCTACCAGGCGGAGATCTGCTAATTTCAACATGGGATTAGAAGGCGTTTCAACCCATATCATTTGTGTGTTAGGTTGCATCGCATCATAGAGTGTCTCAACATGGCTCATGTCGATGTATGAAAAGGAAAGTTGGTTGGTACGTGTTTTGACTTTATCAAATAATCGAAACGTGCCACCATAGAGATCATCCATCGCTATCACGTGAGCGCCTGAGTCCAATAAATCGATGACGGTGTTGATGGCCGCCATGCCTGATGCGAAAGCGAATCCTTGCTGACCTGATTCAAGACTCGCAATACAATCTTCATAAGCTGTTCTTGTAGGGTTTTTGGTGCGAGAATACTCATAGCCTAAGTGTACGCCGGGGGATTGCTGACGATAGGTCGACGTCGCATAAATAGGCGTCATCACTGCCCCCGTACTTTTATCGGGTGTTTGTCCGCTGTGAATGGCTCGGGTGTTAAAGTGTAGAGGTTTCATAAATTCTTCATCGATAGTGACTGGCTTCATTCTATCCTGAGCGCGGGTATATTAAAAGTTTTGTCCGAATCAAGACGCAATGTTTTGACACAAGGGAAAGATGGTTGTAACGTTATTAGAATGGTAAACTGCTAACCTAAGGGCTTCGAACGTGACGGTAGATGTGAAAGCAATCCTTGTTCGTCCATTGGTTCCTCAATTACTCTGTCTCACTTTGACCTTGTTGGTGATCTGGCAGTTTTATGTGGGCGTGGTTCCACTTTTTTCAATGCATCAAGGGTCGCTTGTTCTGCAAAATAACGCCTATGATCACGCAACAGATCCCAAAAAAGGATTGACCTTGGGATTGTCGACTCAGCTGTTTGGCGATTATGTGCCTAAGAATCTCGGCGATGCAGCGGTTAAGCAGTCGATGCTTGATCTTAAAGTAGTGGGTATCATGTACCTGGGTAAACGGGGGAGATCACACGTCATCATCTCTTCTCCGGGAGAAATTGAGCATGAGTTTCGGGTGGGTGATACGCTCCCTGGTGGTGCTATCATCAAAAAAATCACCCCTCAAGGTATTTTGATTAGATTTCATGGGGCGATGGAAAGTTTGAATTTACCAAAAGATGCATTATTCTTTGAACCGCCTGCCCGAAAGCTTGAGGATTCTTCTAAATAATTTGTCTTCTTCCCTACTCTTTGAGGACTTGTTTTATGCGTATGAGACTGGCAATACTCGTGATGATCAGTGCATTTGTGCTGCTGTCGGGCTGTGCCATGAAGGGTATGAGTCTTCGTGAGGGGATTCACAGTTTTCAAGTGCAGAATTATCGACAAGCATTTATTCTTTTAAAACCTGAGGCGGATAAGGGGCAGGAGGATGCACAATACGCCATTGGTTATATGTACTACTATGGCCAAGGGGTGGTTGAGGATAGACAAAAAGCTTGGTATTGGATCAATTGTGCAGCTCAAAAAGGACAAGCTGATGCCATTGTCGCTTTAAGGATTTTGGATCCTAATAAAAAATAGCATTCAGCATCAAAGAGGTAATATATGAGACATAAATCAGCAGTAAGAGCCCACCATGCCATCGTTCAATTTTCTTTTTGTAATAATAACTGAAGAAAAGCAAGACCAAAGTGATGATAAACATGACGGGGATGTCTCGCCATAACAGGGCATGACTGATCTGGGAGGGGTTAATGATGGCTGGAAATGCCATCACGACGAGTAAATTGAACATGTTGGAGCCCAAAATATTGCCGATGGCTATGTCATCTTGTCCTTTGTATGCCGCAACAAGCGAGGTTGCGATATTAGGGATACAGGCGCCTATGGCAATCACGGTCAATCCCATCACCAAATCGCTCATCCCTAAAATATGGGCTAGATCTATCGCGCTATTGACCAAAAAATGAGAGCTTAAGGGAAGTATCAATAGGCCTATGAGTAGGCTGGTGATATTGGCTTTCATCGGACGTTTGATGCTGAGCGTTTGTTTGAATTCAAGAGACAAGGCATCTTTTTTTGAAAGGTGGGCATGATGAACAAAATAGACAATCAATCCCACGCATGCTACCAAAAGTAAGCATCCATCAACGATCGTTAAATACGTGTCAATCATCAATGAATAAGTGAAGAGCATCACCAAAAAAAGCAAAGGATATTCACGACGTAAAAAAGATGATTTGATGGTTAAGGGCCGTAAAAGGATGGTCAGACCTAGGACCAAACCAATGTTTGCGATATTAGCCCCTATCGCATTACCCAGGGCCAATTCAGAGCGACCTTCACTGGCGGCAGTGATGGCCACCATGATTTCAGGCAAAGAGGTGCCGATGGCTACTAAAGTGAGGCCAATCACAAGCGGGGATAATTTATAATAGACGGCAATGCCTGTGGCGCCCGTTACCAAGTGATTTGCGGCCCATAGGAGTGTGATAAAACTCACGATCAGAGTGAATGTCATGGTCATTTCGAAACTGTAAAATTAAGCGACAGAATGATGAGGATATCGAGGTGAGGGGTGTAAATCAATACCCTACGTTAGGTTAAAGCGATGTCTTGGGTTTAGGAACAGCTTGCGTGACTGCCTCAATGTATTTATTCCCTTTGCTTATGCTACTGCTTTGGACAAACACAGTTCTGTCCTTACGTGCCCGCGCCCGCGAGTCCGCGTGCGTTTATTGGTCTTGAGCTGAAAGCTCTAACACTCGGGAATATTCACGGCGAGTCCGCCCAGAGAGGTTTCTTTGTAAATGCTTTTCATGTCCAGGCCTGTTTGTTTCATTGTTTGGATGACTTTATCAAGTGAAATTTGATGTTGGCCATCGCCAATCAATGCCATTCGTGAGGCATTCACCGCTTTGACAGAACCCATGGCATTTCGTTCAATGCAAGGGATTTGTACAAGGCCCATGACGGGATCGCAAGTCATGCCCAGATGGTGCTCCATGGCGATTTCAGCGGCATTTTCAATTTGTTCGGTGCTTCCTCCAAGAACAGCGGTCAAACCGGCTGCAGCCATGGATGATGCGACACCTACTTCCCCTTGACATCCTACTTCAGCACCAGAAATGGAGGCCCCTTTTTTATAGAGAATGCCAATGGCGGCAGCTGTGAGGAAATAAGTATAAATGTCTTCATTTTTCATTTTATCATGCGCATCTTGACAATATTTAAGGACTGCGGGAATGATGCCTGCAGCACCATTGGTGGGAGCGGTGACGATTCGTCCACCCGCTGCATTCTCCTCGTTGACAGCCATGGCATATAGGTTTAAGTGATTCATGATGTCAGATTGTTCGTAAATGCTTAAGATCCCTTTTTTTTCATTTAGCTTTTGAAACAAATCAGGGGCGCGGCGTTTGAGGTTTAAGCCTCCTGGTAAAACGCCAGGATGATGACAGCCATTGTCGATGCACTCATTCATGACCTTTGCAATGGCCAGGATTCCACGATGAATGGACGCTTCATCACGCCATGTAAGCTCGTTGGCTTTCATGAGTTCAGGAATACTCATTCCGAATTCTTGACATAGTTTCAGCAACTCAGTTGCTGTATGGAACGGATAGGGCAGGGCGTGGTCATTAGTAGTCTGCTGATCGAAGGCCTCTTCTGTCGTGATGAATCCCCCGCCAATGGAGTAGTAGACTTGACTTATCAAGAGGTGGCCTGCTGCATCGTAAGCGCTAAATCTCATCCCATTGCTATGTTTAGGGAGGATCTCTTTTTGAAAAAGAAGAAAATCTTTGGCCTCTTGAAAGCGAATGGTTTTACGGTCAGCCAAATGTAGTTTTTCGGTCTGGATGATCTCTCGCATCCGAGGAACCATGGTTTCAGGGATCACAGAGTCTGGGGCTTTTCCCTCTAAGCCATTTAAAATCGCTTTGTCGGTGCCATGTCCCATTCCCGTCAGAGCTAATGAACCATAGAGTTCGATTTGAACCCGGGTCGTGGTATCGAAAAGATCTTTGTGGTCTAGCAAGAGCAAAAACTCATTGGCACAAGACATGGGTCCTACCGTGTGTGAACTAGATGGCCCAATGCCAATGGAAAATAGATCAAATAAACTGATGCTCATGGTGTGTCGATCCTTAATTTAAAAAAGGGGTTGCAAAGTGCCAGTGCATTGCTTTAGAGAGATCCTCCAGCATGAGTTCACCACGGATACTGTTGCCCTTAGAATTTACTCGGGGACTCAGCACGATGATGCCTGCTTTCCCTGGGACCACCGCAATGGTGTACCCTGATACACCGCTTTTGGCGGGCATTCCAGTTCTAACCATGTGTGTGCCTGTTTCATCATACAATCCACAGGTTGCCATAATGGAGAGTGTGATTTGGCAGGTTTCCATAGCGATCACTTGCTCGCCACTGATAGGGCAGCGTCCCGCATTGGCGAGAAGCGTGGGTAAGTAAAGCATTTGATCTAATAGCGCTTCGTACGAGCAGAGTGCAAAATAGAGATCTAGCGTTTCTTTGACATCCGTTCCTAAATTATGACGACTTTGTAACAAATAGGCTAGGGATCGATTGCGATCTCCCGTACGTTTTTCAGAGGCAAAAACCACAGGGTTGATGCTGAGCTTTTGATGAAAGAGTTTTTGTATCCAATGCTCCAACCAGGCAAACTGTTGTACCCCTTCTCCGGGAATATGTGAGCATAAGGAGATGGCGCCAGCATTGAGCATGGGGTTGGATGGTTTAGAGCCGAGTTGTTCTAAACGTGTGATCGAGCTGAACTCATCACCAGAGGGCTCAACCTTCACCCATTCAAATAGTTTCTTCGCTCCAAATTCGTCAAGAAGACCAATCAGGGGAATGAGCTTGCCAGTGCTCTGTAAGGTGACTGGTGAAATCTCAGCGTTAGAATAGATCAATGGCTCAGCACCAACCGGGCTCACACCGATAGCTGTTAAATCTTTGTTAACATTGGCGAGCTCTGGAATATAATTTGCCGTATCACCTTCGTGATTGGTTTCGGCGTGAGTGACTAAGGCTTTCAAAAGTTTCAGGGTTAGTGTCATTTCACTCTCTGTTCAAAAAAGGAATGCATTATCCTTAATTTAGCACATCAAAACAAATTTTGGGGTTATTTTTATTGTTCATGAAGCAATTCTTGTAATTTATGACCTATATCAGGTGCTCGCATCAAGCTTTAAGCTTTGAACGGGCGTTTCAACGATACTTTCAAAATCAGGATGCAATAGGCCATAATCACCTGGATTGAGAGTCCATTGATGAAATTGACCGCGGTCATACTCTAAGATGTCTGTAGGTATGTTCATAATTTAAGAAATTGGTGAGCAGAGCATATCCATGCTCAGTTAAAATGGCCTCTGGGTGGAATTGTACCCCAAACAGAGGATATTCTCGATGGGAAATAGCCATGATCGTCTCATCGGTCCAAGCATCGATGTGAAAGGTATGTGGGAGGGTTTTGGGATCGACCGCCAGAGAATGATAGCGGGTGGCTTGGAAATCGTTCGGGATCCCTTGAAATAAGCCTCTGTTGAAGTGACGTATTTTTGATGTTTTGCCATGAAAGATGGCAGGGGCTTGAATGATTCCTCCACCAAAGGCATGTGCGATGCATTGATGCCCAAGGCAAACCCCTAAAATGGGAATCGTTTGATAGAAATGTTGAATGGCCAATACGGAAATCCCTGAGTCTTTTGGGCCATTTGGACCTGGTGAAATCACCAAGTGACTAGGCGCTAAGGACTTTAGCATGGGGAGATCTATGGTGTCGTGAGTGTGAACCGAAACATCTTGACCAAGGGATTGAAAGTAGTGAACTAGATTGTAGGTGAAAGAATCATAATTGTCGATGATGAGTATCATGTGCGGTTCCTAAAGCGAAAACTCTTCCCCAAGATAAACCTGTCGTACCTGCTGATTTTGTAAAATATGCTCAGGCGATCCTTCACAAATCAGAGTGCCTTGGTTGAGAATGTAGGCTCGCTCACAGATGTCTAGGGTTTCACGAACATTGTGATCAGTGATTAAGACACCAATGTTTTTATCACACAGATGCTGAATCATGTGTTTGATATCGATGACTGAAATGGGATCAACGCCTGCGAAGGGTTCATCCAGTAAGATAAAGGTGGGTTCCATGGCTAATGAGCGAGCAATTTCAACGCGTCGTCTCTCGCCACCTGATAAGCTCATGCCCAAGTGCTTCGTCAGGTGTGAGATGTGAAATTCGTGGAGCAATTGTTCTAGCTTCAGGAGTCTTTCTCGCGTGTTTAGGTCACGACGTAATTGCAAAATGGACAAGATATTATCACTAACGGACATTTTACGGAAAATAGAGGCTTCCTGGGGCAGATATCCAATGCCTAAGCGTGCTCGTTGGTGCATCGCTTTTTTGGTGATGTCTTGGTTGTTTAAAATGATTTGTCCTTTCTCACAGGACTGTAAACCGACCATCATATAGAAACACGTTGTTTTACCGGCGCCATTAGGCCCTAGCAATCCTATGCATTCACCACGTTTGATGTGAATGCTGACATCATTGACGACGATGCGAGATTTGAAGGATTTTTTCAGATTCAGGGCCTTTAGGATATTCATGGGTGTTTCCCTGTATGGTAGATAAGTTTGGTTCGAACGGTGCCATCACTTTTGGAGATGACATGCCGACGCAAGGTATTGTAACTGATAAGGATCCCTGAAAATGAATCTTGTCCTTGCTGAACTAGGGCATGACCTTGCAGTTCTATCAGGTGGCGCTCTGGATAATAACTTATGACATCAGCATAAGCATGTACCTCAGGTTTGTTCCGGGCGTTCAGGGCCCAATAGTGAGCCTGTGTCTTGGCATTGCCCTCCATCACGGCTTTGATGAGTTGATTTTTTAAATTAAATTGAGTGGTTGCACGTGCTGCACGAAGATGCTTTGAGCCTTGATCAAGGGTGATTTCTCGCGTGCTGGTGGCACTTTTTTCTTTGGGAAAGAAGGTGATGGACTCTGTTTTGATGGTAGCTTCTTCGGTTTGTTTATCCTTGGTTTGATGGATGAGGACGTGTTTATCAAAAGTAATCTGTTGCCCACCTTGGTATGCGGTTGCTTCAAGAGAGTTAATGGTGATGGGGGGGTGGGCATTTTGCGATATCAGAATGTGGGGTGTTTGTAGCCAATGCATGTTTTCTCGGGGAATATGATGAAGCTTAGATGTTGTCAATTGATTGGAAAGGCGTCCTTTTGCATCAAACTGTCGAACAGTCAGTTGGCGGATGGTCATATCAGTTGTTTTAGAGAGGTCCTGTTCATTTAATTTGGGTACTGCTGGATGGCTTGCAAAAAACCATCCAGAACAAGCCAGGCTGAGGAGAAGGATAAATAACCATATGGCTTGCTTTAAGGAGATCATCCTGTGCTTCCCAAATAGTGCTTGAGAGCTGCATCTTGTTTGTTTTGAGCACGTAATATCAAGTCACACACTTCTCGAACAGCGCCACGGCCACCATGTTGCTCTGTGTGCCAAAGGGCAAATTCTTTCACTTCGGGACGAGCGTTAGCCACAGCAACGCCTAGGCCAACTTGTTGGATAATGGCCAGATCTGGCAGATCGTCACCAATGTAGGCAAAGGCTTCATCGTTTAGGTTGAGACGTGATTTGAGGGTTTGATAAGCGACTGTTTTTTCAACTTGTCCTTTAAAATAATGTAGTATGCCTAATTGCTTCATCCGATGATCGATGACGGCATTGATAGAGGTGGTGATGACGGCGACTTGGATGTTTGCGGCCATCAGTAATTTCAAACCCATCCCGTCTTGCACATGGAATGCTTTTTGTTCATTCCCGTCGTTGTCTAAATACAAGAGCCCATCGGTTAATACCCCATCCACATCACAAATCACACAGCGGATTTGGCTTGCTTTTTCTAAGATTTTTTCCATGGGATCTCAACTTTTATGGATTAATAAACGCCGGCTCTTAACAAATCATGCAAATGAACCACAGCAGTAGGGTGAAAGTCTTCATCAACAACAACCAGTGAGGTGATGCAGTGTTTTTGCATCAAAGAGAGTGCTTCGGCAGCCAGCTTGTTTTCGGTTATGGTATGACCATTGCGAGTCATCACTTGTTGTAGCGGCGTTGAGTCAATGTCCTGGCGTTGGTTTAAGGTTCGACGCACATCGCCGTCGGTATAGACGCCAGCTAAAACTCCTTTTGCGTCAACGACACAGGTCATGCCTAATTTTTTTTCAGTCACCTCAGCAAGCGCATCTCGAATGGTGGCATGGAGAGAGACACAAGGAAGCCCATCACCTCGGTGGCAAATATCATCAATACGCAATAGCAGTCGTTTACCAAGGGTACCCCCAGGATGGGATAGAGCAAAATCCTCAGCGCTGAAGCCACGCGCTTGAAGGAGAGCGATGGCCAGGGCATCGCCCATGACCAGTGACACCGTGGTGCTGGTGGTTGGCGCCAAACCCAAAGGGCAGGCTTCTTGACGAATGCTGATATCGATGTTGATGTCGGCCATTTTGGCCAAAGTAGACTCAATATTTCCAGACAGGGCTATCAGGGGGACCTCAAGACGCTTTAAGAGAGGTAGGAGGGTTAAGATTTCAAACGTATGGCCCGAATTGGAGATGGCTATCACGATATCTTGGCGGGTGATCATCCCCAAATCCCCATGAGAGGCCTCACCTGGATGCATAAAAAAGGCAGGTGTTCCGGTGCTTGAGAAGGTTGCAGCAATTTTTTTCCCAATATGCCCTGATTTGCCCATACCAGTGACCACGACGCGGCCCTTACAGTGAAGGAGTAGCTCACAAGCCGCTTCGAAATTCTTATCGATGCGATGCATGAGTTCAAAAACAGCTTGAGCTTCAGTTTCAACGACTGCTTGGCCTAATTTGCAAAAATCCATAGACCCATCTAACCTAGTTTGAAAGAGTGCATCTTAACATAAAAGGAGCTTGGAGAAAAAGACATGATCTCTTTAGATGTCTTTAGATGTCTTTTTCTCCAAAGTCCAATTATAATCAAAGTTCGATCGAACCGGATGGTGAATCATGGGTGACAATTTGGTGGAGATCACCAATCTGACATTTTCTCTTGATAAGAAAGTGATTTTTGATGGTGTGAATATCGAGGTAAGGCGAGGGAAAATCACTGCCATCATGGGGCCTAGCGGAAGTGGGAAGACAACTTTGTTGCGTCTGATTGGGGCTCTTTTGACTCCGGATTCAGGCAGTATCAAAGTCAATGGATGTGCGATACATCAACTGCCCCTCAAAGAATTATCCAAGGTTCGACGAAAAATGGGGTTGTTATTTCAAAGCAGCGCCTTATTCACTCACCTCTCTGTGTTTGACAATGTGCTTTTTCCACTGGCCGAGCATACGAATTTAAATCACGAGATGTTGCGTGATATTGTGTTGATGAAGCTTGAAGCGGTAGGCTTAAGAGGGGCCTCCCTTATGATGCCAGCTGAATTATCCGGTGGGATGGCCCGGAGAGTTGCCTTGGCGAGAGCCATTGCCCTTGATCCCGAACTGATGATGTATGATGAGCCTTTTACAGGACAAGATCCCATTTCGATGGGTGTTTTGGTCCGACTGATCAAGCGTTTGAATCAATTATTGGAAACGACCACCATCATCGTTTCTCATGATGTGGATGAGACTTGCTCTATTGCTGATTATGTTTATTTGATAGCAGGTTCCCGGGTCATTGGCCATGGGGAACCTTGGGCGCTTAAACAATCTTTGGTGCCCGAAGTGAAGCAATTTATGCATGGCGAGGCAGATGGCGTTGTGCCTTTTCATTACCCAGCCCGACCCTATGCTGAGGAGTTATTGGATGTTTGATATGATTGCGCGCCTTGGCCACCTCAGTTTGGATCGTATGCAAACCTTCGGGAGTTCGGGTCGATTTTTGGTGCGTATTTTAACTCGCAAGCCTGATCTGGTGCGCTTGTGGCCTGAATTATTGGCACAACTTTATTTTGTGGGTGTCTTGTCATGTCTCATCATTGTGGTTTCAGGCTTATTTATCGGCATGGTCGTGGGTTTGCAGGGGTATCATACTTTAGAAAAATTTGGTGCCAGCACCGAGCTTGGGCAATTGTTGGCGTTGAGTGTGACTCGTGAGCTTGGGCCTGTCATCAGNTTGCTGTTTGCGGGACGTGCCGGATCTGCGTTGACGGCTGAAATTGGCTTGATGAAAGCTACCGAGCAGTTGGCAAGTATGGATATGATGGGGGTAGATCCGGTCGGTCGACTCATTTATCCGCGGTTTTTAGCAGGGGTGATTTCTCTTCCCCTACTCGCTTTGATTTTTTCAGCAGTTGCGATTTTTGGGGGCTACTTTGTTGGTGTACAATGGTTAGGGATTGATGCAGGAAGTTTTTGGTCGAACATGGCGGCGTCGGTGGATTTTCGGGCTGATGTTTTGAGTGGGATCATCAAAAGCATTGTATTTGCATTTGTTGTGATCTGGATTGCTGTGTTTCAAGGGTATACATGCGTTCCCACGGCGGAAGGCATCAGTAAGGCAACAACCCGGACTGTGGTCCACTCTTCTTTAGCAGTTCTCGGGTTTGATTTTTTGTTGACCGCAATGATGATAGGAGGTTGGTAAATGAACAAGCAACGTCATATTGACATTGGTGTAGGGCTTTTTATGTTGTTTGGCCTGTTGGCTTTGTTGGTGATGGCCATGAAAGTGAGCGGGTTAGATGATTGGATGTCGGCGAACACCTATTCCGTGTCTGCCAATTTTACGGATATTGGGGGGTTAAAAGTGAGAGCTCCGGTGACGGTGGCTGGTGTTAAAATTGGGGAGGTCTCTCGGATTGAATTGCAACCCAATCAGCTGAATGCAAAAGTCACCATGAGGTTGAATCCTGACAAGCCGATTCCTTTTGAAGATGTCTCGGCGCGCATCTTGACCGAAGGGTTACTTGGTTCTAATTACATCAGTATTGTGCCAGGCTTCGAAGATGAGACCACCATAGATCATCCTTTCTTACGTACAGGTGATATCATTGCTAAAACCCAGGAGGCGATCATTCTTGAAAATTTGATCGGCCAATTGTTATTTAATATTAAAAAATAGGTGAATTATGAAACGAATGAGAGTATTTCTCCTGGTTTTGTTTGGCGTTTTGTCGACTGGGGTATGGGCACAATCTGATCCTATTCCCATGCTTCAAAATACCGCATCACAAATTATTTCTACGCTGAAGCAGAACAAGGCCAATTTGAAGCATAATCATCAAATTATTTATGGCGCTGTTGAGCAGTATTTGCTGCCTAATGTGGATGTGACCGGCATGGCGCGTTCGGTGTTGGGGCGTAATGCTTGGGTTAAGGCTTCTGCTAGCGAGAAGCAAGAATTTACGAATGTGTTCACAAAACTCATCATTAGAACTTATGCGAATCCATTGGCTGAGTATACGGATGAAATCGTTAAGTTTTTGCCTATGCGTGGGCCGTCCGATGGTCGTTTTGCGCGAGTGAACAGCGTGATCGTTCGCTCAAATGGTCAAAACATTCCTTTGAGTTATAGCTTGGTCGCCAAGAACAACGGCTGGAAAGTGTATGACTTAAGTGTCGAAGGGGTTAGTCTGTTGCAAAGTTTCCGTTCACAATTTGGTCAAATATTACAAAATTCATCGATGAAAGAATTGATTTCGGAAATGCGTAAAAACAGTAAGGCTGCGGTATCATGATTTGCGCGGAGGATCAATTGTTTCAACCATCGAATCAATTGACCTTTGATACTGTCAAACAAGATGGACAGCGGTTACAAAAACTATTGACCCTTTCTAAAACATCGGTCATTCGAATGGATTTGTCTCAAGTATCCCTTTGCGATAGTGCGGGACTTGCTTTGCTCATTGAAGTGAAGAGACTCTGCCAACGTGGTGAAAAAATCTTGATCATTGAGGGGATGCCTAAGGTGATCTCGGCTTTGGCGGAGTTTTGTGGCGTGGATGCTCTATTGGCACAGTAAATTAGGATTGTTTTGGACAACGATGGTATAATTTGTTCACTAGGATGCTAAAAATGGCGGTTATTTCGGGTGCGTTCCTTCCATTCTGGTGCGACCCTAACAGTTAAGAAAGAGGAGAAACAACGTGGATAAGCTCATCATCAATGGTGGAAAACCACTACATGGCGAGGTGACGATATCGGGTGCTAAAAATGCAGCTCTGCCTATCATGGCAGCAACCTTGTTGGCCTCTGATAATGTGACGATTGCAAATGTACCCCATCTCAAAGACGTGACCACGATGATGGAGTTGTTAGGACATTTGGGCGCACAGCTTGTGGTCGATGAAAAAATGAATGTACAGGTGGATGCCAGTCATGTGAATGAGTTGGTCGCACCCTATGATTTGGTGAAAACCATGCGCGCATCTATTTTGGTCTTGGGACCTATGCTAGCACGTTTTGGACAAGCTGACGTGTCTTTGCCTGGGGGTTGCGCCATTGGGACAAGACCCGTTGATTTGCATCTCAAGGCGCTGAAAGCCATGAATGCGGACATCACCGTTAAAAATGGTTATATCAAAGCTCGTTGTAAAAACGGTCGTTTGCAGGGAAAAACCTTGGTGTTTGACACGGTGACTGTGACTGGAACCGAAAATATCATGATGGCCGCAGTGTTGGCCGAGGGTAAAACCATCCTTAAAAATGCCGCTAGAGAGCCTGAAGTGGTTGATTTGGCTCATTTTCTCATACAAATGGGTGCAAAGATCACTGGTGCCGGTACTCACACCATTGAGGTGGAGGGGGTTGAAAGGCTATCAGGTGGGCAATATTCGGTGATGCCAGATAGGATTGAGGCTGGAACTTATTTGACGGCAGGCGCTTTGACGCGAGGGCATGTGACCGTGAAGCGGGTTAGACCTGATAATTTGTTGTCGATGTTATGTAAATTTGAGGAAGCAGGGGCCCTATTGACCCTAGGCGAAGACTGGGTAACGCTTGATATGCAAGGTTTGCGTCCCGAGGCGGTTAATCTGTCAACAGCACCATACCCAGGCTTTCCAACAGACATGCAGGCTCAATTCATGGCCATGAACACCATTGCTGACGGAGCATCTTCCATCATCGAAACCATTTTTGAAAATCGCTTCATGCATGTTCAAGAACTCCAACGTATGGGTGCACAGATTCGCCTGAATGGGAATTCAGCGATGATCACAGGCATTGAAAGGTTGACTGGAGCGCAGGTGATGGCCACGGATCTTAGAGCATCTGCAAGTCTTGTATTGGCAGGGCTCGCGGCAGAAGGTGAAACAACGGTTGAACGCATCTATCATGTGGATAGAGGTTACGAGCGGATTGAAGAGAAATTATCTTTGTTGGGAGCAGATATCAAAAGGTGTTAAAGCTGAGAAAAAGTATAGAAAGGAAGTCTCGGGCATTATGTCACTCCCGATCTTTATGTGTAAGGAGACTCTATTTTGTTGTTAAAAAAGCTGAGATCAAAAAGCCCTGTGTTGGGTTATGACGCGCTTTCAATTCCTTTGGCTTGGTATCTGGCTTTTTGTCTTCAAGACAATATGCAGCTTCTTCCAAGCCAGCAAACAAGCTCGTTTATCTGGTCGTCCTTGTTGATTTTAGCCATCTTGCAATTGTCTTGTTATTTTCATTTCAAGGTGTATCGCGGCTTATGGCGCTTTGCGTCCATCAATGATTTGGTCCGTATTATGCAAGCAGTTGTGTGTGCTACGGCCCTTGTAGTACCGGTTTTATACCTAGCTCATCTCTTACCCTATATTCCGTTTTCGATATTCCCTATGTATGCTTTGTTTTTAAGTGTACTGTTGTGTGGCGGGCGGCTCGTTTTTAGGATGATTTTGGATAGGCAGAACCAGCTCGGTGCTGACATGGAGTCTAAGCGAATCTTCATCGTAGGTGCCGGATTCTCGGGTGAGGGGTTGATTCGTGATTTGAAACGCTCACAGCTTTATGTGCCTGTGGGTTTGGTGGATGATCACTTAGCAAAGCGTGGTCTTGAGGTTCATGGGGTTCAGGTCCTTGGTGTCATTCAAGATTTGCCTGAACTTGTGAGTGAGTATGACATTGATTTGATTTTCATAGCCATCCCGTCTGCGCGATCCGTGGATATGCGTCGCATTGTTAGTCTATGTGATCTCTGTAACATTCCTTTTCGAACCTTGCCTAGTATTCAAGCTTTGGCATCAGGTCGTGTAGAAGTGAATGCCTTGCGCAAAGTCAATATTGAAGATTTGTTAGGACGGGATCAGGTGAGACTTGAATGGGATAAGATTGCTTTAAGTCTTCAGAAAAAGCGTATTTTGGTGACGGGAGGAGGGGGGTCGATTGGTTCGGAACTGTGTCGCCAGATCATGGCTTTGGCCCCTTTACGATTGCTGGTCATGGACAATAGTGAATCTAATTTATATCACATTGATCTCGAGCTGAAAAAATCTTTTCCTGGCGCGCCTATTGAGCTTGCATTGGTGAATGTGGTCGATAAAGTGGCGGTAGATGAGAGCTTCCGTCAATTTCAACCTGAGATTGTTTTTCATGCCGCAGCTTACAAACATGTTCCTATGCTTGAAGATCAAATTAGGGGTGCTGTTTTGAATAATATCATTGGGACCCAAATCATTGCCGAAGCGAGTGTTGCCGTAGGCGTTGAAAAGTTTGTTCTTATCTCTACTGATAAGGCGGTCAATCCCACCAACATCATGGGAACCACAAAGCGAGTGGCAGAAATATATTGTCAAAATTTAAGCACACGTGTCACCACACAATTCATCACCGTGAGGTTTGGTAATGTGTTGGGATCAGTCGGTAGTGTCGTGCCTCTTTTTCAAAAGCAGTTAGAGCATGGTGGGCCATTGACAGTGACTCATCCGGATATACAGCGATATTTTATGAGTATTCCAGAAGCAAGCCAACTGATTCTACAAGCTATGGTGAGTGGTGATGGCGGTGAAATATTTGTATTAGATATGGGAGAGCCTATCAAAATCAGTTATTTGGCTGAACAAATGATACGACTTTCCGGGAAAGAACCTGGTCGAGACGTTCATATTGAATATACCGGGTTACGACCGGGAGAAAAACTTTTTGAAGAGTTATTCCATTCTTCAGAGTCCTTGGTTCAGACAGAACATGAGAAACTTCTCAAAGCCAGATTTCGTCACATGGATTGGGAAGATTTGATCAGCACGATGAGGATGCTAAATACGGCATGCGCTGATCATGAGAAGGATGAGTTGATCATCCTCTTAAAAAGCCTGGTCCCTGAATTTAGCAATTTGGAGGCTCCCGCTTTGGAAATAAGTCACTGAACTGGTTCTTATGGTTTGCAACAATGTCAGCGTGTCGATGGTGTAATCCCAAGGCCTTATAGATGATCATTGGGGCTACTAAGGTGATAACGCCAATGAAAAAGGCTATTTTATAGCTTGGATCGTGGTTTAGGCATAGAAAAATCAGACAAATCAGCATCATGATGATCGCAATCATGCCGGTATATGGGGAACCTGGTGTTTTGTAGCGTAGGTCGTTTGTTGTATATCCGGCTTGATAAAGTCGTTTACGAAAATTGATTTGAGCCCAGCAAAGCGAGATCCAGGCAATGGCACCGGTAAATCCTGACACCAAAAGCAGGGCAATATAGAGCATGGTTTGACCAAAAAAATAGGCCACAAAGAGCAATAACCAGATGGAGATCAGGGTCACGATACCGGCATTTTGAGGCACTGCATTTCGATTGAGTTTTGCCAATTTTTGAGGCGCCATGCCATTTCGTGCCAAGGCATGTAATGAGCGAACGATGCCATAAACTCCTGAATTCGAGCATGAAAGCGTCGCGGTCAGTGTCACAAAACTCGCCACAGCTCCGGCCCATTTTAAGCCATGAAAATTCAATGCTTCAGCAAATACAGAATTCGTGAGACCTGCCTTTTGCCAAGGGAAAATCAATACCAAGCAAAAGACAGGAATGATATAGATGAATAAGATTCTAAAGGTCACATTACGAATGGCACTTGGGATCATGCGGGCAGGATCAATGGACTCCCCTGCTGCAAGGCCAATGATTTCAGATCCTTGGTAGTTCACCAGTAAGAGGACCATCGCCGTCAGTAGTGCCAGTGGGCCACTGGGAAAGAGACCCCCTTGACCAAAAATAAAGGTTCCACCTATGATTTTTGGTGGTTGCTGGCCATGAATAAATCCGAAAAAAATCAAAATGGCCAGCGCAACAAAGCTGAATAGCGCAAAGATTTTAATCAAGGCCAACCAAAATTCAATCTCACCGAATGTACCCACTTTTGACATATTGATAAGGGTGATGAGAAATCCAAAGCAAACCGCCCAGAAGTAGCCATGGATGCCGGTAAAATGCTCCATGATGATCCCACCGGCAACACATTCAGCTGGAATATAAGCCACCCAACTGATCCAATAGGACCAACCAACCCCGCAGGCAAAGGCAGGGGAAATAAAATCAGCTGTGTAGTTGATGAACGATCCTGAGATAGGGATGGCCACGGCCAATTCTCCCATACAGAGCATCGTTAAATAGATGATCAAGCCACCTAGGATGTACGCTAAAAATACAGACGGACCAACTTGATGAACGACGGCACCTGTGCCAAGAAAATAGCCGGATCCAATGATCCCCCCCAAAGCTATCAGTTGGACATGTCTATCTTTCAATGCGCGGCGGAATTCTCCATCATGAATGGGTTTGGTTTGGGTAGTCACTGAACTTTCAGCTTCCTCAATACTGGCGTTTAGACAGAGGCACATGCAAAAAGGCGCAGGCGCCTTTGTCCAAATCATTTATTCTCAATGTGGAATTGTATAATAATCCCGCCTGATGTCTATCTTTTTTAGAAAATGGGACAATATATATTGTGCGTTAGTAGGAATTATGGGTCCATTTCATTACGTCGGTGCGATAATATTTTTTTCGTATCATCCTCAGGTCCATCAGAGTAACGGGTTTTGATGTTCATCCAGAATTGCTGGTGCGTTAGATTTGGCGGAGAGAGAGGGATTCGAACCCTCGATACGTTATCGTATACACACTTTCCAGGCGTGCGCCTTCAACCACTCGGCCACCTCTCCAATTTCGCAAGGGTAACTGTCTCTGTTAAAAAATGCAATCAAAGAATGCGGGAGGTGTTGTTTTGTTTGTGATTTATTTTGGATGTCAACGAGCCAAATGAGTTCAGCGCGTTGATATCCGATAGAATAAAAGGCCAGGAAGGCCAATTGAGATGGGACTTATACGACTTCTACATCTTCAGCTTGAGGGCCTTTTTGACCTTGACCTGCTTTGAACATGACAGGAGCACCTTCCGCAAGGGTTTTGAAACCGTTGCTTTGAATGGCACTGAAGTGCACAAAATAATCTTTACCATTACTTTCAATAAAACCAAAGCCTTTGCTTTCGTTAAACCATTTAACTGTACCACGTACTTTTTCTGACATTTTCTATGATTCCTAATAAGCTGGACCGCGATTATAACATATTGTAAAAAAAATACTAGTACCGTTTCCATTTGTTTATTACGATTTTTTTATGTCCTGGAATTGCTGCCATTCCATTTTCAACTTGCCGAGAAATACTAAAAAGATCAGCCAAAACAAAGTATAGCAAATGGCATAACACAGCGAAGCGTTCCATGACGTGAAGTCATGGAACAGAGTATTTGTGATGTATCTTCGGAGATTAAGCTGCTCCCCTTTTTCCGACTGAAGGATAATAACCCCTTGAATTTTCAAAAAGATCACATGGAGGACATAGATCAAAAGCGCGTTTTGGCCAAATAAAGCAAACGGCTTACTCCATTTTACCCAGTGTTTGATTTCTATGAGTTCAAAGCACAGTGCATACACCATGAAAGCTAGACCGCTGGTCCATAAGACATATGAGCTGGACCAAAGCGCTTTGTTCAGAGGAAAAATTAGGCTCCAACCCCACCCCAATGCCAACAAGAGTAGGCCATAAACAAACATCCATCGACATTGTTGCTGGTGTGTTTGTGAAGACATGACCGTATAGCCTAAAAGGTTTCCGAACAATGCAGAGGCAATGGCGGGTAGTGTGCTTAACAGGCCTTCTGGGTCAAACATGGGCTGATATAAATGCTGAGGGGATAACAACAAACGATCCAGACGTCCCACGATATTATCGCTTACGCCGAGTGGCAGCTGTATTGAAAAACCAGTCACGATGAGCCAATAGCCTATTAAGAGAACAATGATAATCATTGTTTGCACCCACTTTGAGGTGGTGAGGAAGCATAGTGATGAAAAAAAATAACAGATGGCAATCCGTTGCAAAACCCCCAATATTCTCAAATGCTCAATATCGAATGGATGCGGAAAAGCATTGATCAATAGCCCCAGAAAAAACAAAAACAGACTGCGTTTGATTGTTTTTTTAAATAGATGGTAAAGCGTTGCGCCATTTGATTTTGAATAGGTTAGAGCGAGGGTAGAAGAAATGCCTACGATGACAATAAAAAAAGGGAACACCAAATCAGCAAGCGTACAACCGTCCCAAACGGAATGTTCTAACCAGGCGTAAGTTGTGGGTAGGCCCGGACTATTCACAAGGACCATGAGGACAATGGTGATCCCACGAAAAACATCCAGCGAAACAAGGCGGGTGGTTAAAATAGGTTGAGTCATGACATTTCCTAAACTCAAGACAGTATAGCTTCGGGGGTAAGTGATATCAAATCATAAATAACGAAATCCTGAGTTAAAGCAGATGATTTCATGGAAAATACGCGGTAAATCGTGTAAAATATAAAACATGAGATTAAGGTTCCATGAAGGGGTGTATTCTCTTGCTGGACCTTGTAAAGGGGAGAGAGGTTTATGATCTATCAACAAAGACTTCTAGAAACAAAACTACATGAGGGACTTGAAAGAAATAAAAGTATTTTACTTCTTGGAGCTCGCCAAACAGGCAAAACAACACTTCTCAAACAAAGCTGCAATGCAGATCTCAACTATAATCTGGCAATACCCAGGCAACGCCAGCAATTTGAACAATCACCTGACAGTTTAAGTGATGAAATTGAAGCCATGTGGCGCATGAAAAAACCTACAGATGCTCCTCTCGTTATCATTGATGAAATACAAAAAGTGCCCGCTTTAATGGATGTAGTACAATATTTAATTGATGATCATCGGGCACAATTTATTTTAACAGGCTCATCCGCTCGTAAATTAAAGTTCAATCGAAAAGAGCCTATTAATTTATTGCCGGGTCGTTTGCTCATGTTGCACCTAGATGTTCTGACGTTATCTGAACTTTCAGAACCATTACCGGACTTAAATTCATTGTTGTTATATGGTGGCCTCCCTGCAATATATCTTAATAAAACAGAGTCACATCGTGAAGAGGATCTCAGATCTTACGTTGAAACTTATTTGGAAGAAGAAATTCGTCAAGAAGCATTGGTGAGAAATTTGGGTGCATTTGCTCGATTTTTAGAGCTGGCAGCAATTGGCACGGGTGAGCCTGTTAATTTTACCCGTTTATCTCAAGACGTTGGTGTCAATGTTCATTTACTTATAGAATATTATCAAATACTAGAAGATTGTCTTATTGTAGATAAAATCGAGCCATTGACACAAACAGTAGTGGACCCCAAAAATGAGACAATGGTGTAAAATAGAAACCATTGTACTTGGGGTTAAAAAATGGCTAAAAAAACGTTCAGCGCAGAGTTTAAAGCAAAAGTCGCAATAGAAGCATTAAAAGGTCATAAAACGACCAA
>JAPLRK010000058.1:50415-67369 GCA_026399195.1 Legionellales bacterium | reverse complement strand
GAAAATAGTGTTTTAAGGGCTAGCACCTGTTCGTCAGAACGAATGAGCGGGTCGTTAGTGGGCAAACTTTGGCTGATACTGATTTGATGTAAGTAGCTTAAAATTTCATCAAGAACATGGTTAAAATGGGCTCCTTCCATCGCGATTTGCCTGCTGATGTTGATGAGACGCTCTGGCATCTGGGAAGCTAGGGCTTGTAGGAGTTGAATAGCGTAATCTTGTTGTGTATATCCAAGGCAATTTTTCACATCTTCTGTATGAATATGGAGATCAGTGCTTGCAATGATCTGGTCAAGTATACTTAAGGCATCCCTCATGCTCCCATGGGCCGCTAGGGATAAAATGTCTAAGGCTTTGGGGGCGAAGGTGACGTGCTCTTCTTTTAAAATAAGCTCCAATTGTTGGCGAATGACGTCCGGCTGAATATGTTTAAGATGAAATTGTAAGCAGCGAGATAAAACGGTGACCGGGATTTTTTGAGGATCGGTGGTTGCCAGCAGAAACTTGACATGAGCCGGGGGTTCTTCGAGCGTCTTGAGCAGTGCGTTGAAGCTGTGTTGAGAGAGCATATGGACTTCATCTATTAAGTAGATTTTGAAGCGCCCATGGGTTGGTACATATTGCACATTTTCTAGAATTTCTCGCGTATCTTCAACGCGAGTTCTGGAGGCACCGTCAATTTCAATCAAATCGATGAAGCGACCTTGCTCAATCGAAAGACACGCGTCACATGCTAAGCAAGGTGCAGCGCTGATGCCTTGTTCACAATTTAGTGCCTTGGCCAATAGACGGGCCACGCTGGTTTTGCCAACGCCCCGGGTTCCTGTGAATAAGTAGGCATGGTGCAATCGATTGTGATTTAAGGAGTTTACCAAGGCTTTGTTCATATGCTCTTGGCCAACCAGTTCGGAAAACGTACGTGGTCGCCATTTACGCGCCAGTGCAATATAGCTCATTAGGAGTCCCATCAGCATGTGGGCGGCAGCCCTAAAAGCCACACCCCGGCGCCCGAATTAACTGTTACCGCTGCTCCCTTCCGGGCCTGACG
Organism: Legionellales bacterium; assembly: GCA_026399195.1. Lineage (GTDB taxonomy): Bacteria > Pseudomonadota > Gammaproteobacteria > Legionellales > Legionellaceae > JAPLRK01. The sequence goes on along the minus strand of JAPLRK010000058.1, from coordinate 66,321 downwards.
GGGTTCACAATCTATCGCCGCGAGGGGACCCATAGAGCCACCATTGTTGAACCTAAAAGAAACACAAACTTAGGTCGACGCCGGAAGATTATCAAAAATGATGACGAATAGCCATAAAATAACTTGTTTTCTTCGATCCTTCTTCGATGGTGCAGACCTCAAGGTGGGTGAATGAGTCTTTTTAGACCACTTCATCACATATTGACAATTCGCACCCTCTTTTAGCCGTTGGACCTTATTGGGTAACATAAAATAGGTCAACGGCATCATGATAACGGATGATCTAGGCAAAGGGTCCAGCGTTCATTGCCGGGTAGTTGTGCTTTGATCATATTCACCAGGAGGATGATATAAGCAATCACTATTTTTTCTCGCCGCTTAACAGTAATCTATAGTTCATACACATTTTATAAGGTACGCGACTGAATGAACCGTTGGTGGACACAGGATCAATTTATTTTTTCAAAAAACCATGCCTATTTTGCTACGATTATTCTGATGGCTTCAGCCAGTATGCTTAGGGTTTGGCCGCTACAGTCACTGGGCTCAAATTATGCCTATTTGACCTATTATCCAGCCATGATCTTGGCGGCAGTTATGGGGGGCTTTTTGAGCGGGATTTTGGCTACGACCTTAGCCTGTTGTTCGGTCTCACTTTTATGGCCGCTGTTTGTGAGTGAGGCTTTCGTCAAGACCCCATCTGATTTGCTGGCCATGGTTTTTTTTGCTTTTAATGGCTTGTTGATTTCTGTTGTTGCTGAGGGTATGCGACGAGCACATGAGTGTGCGATGACAGAGCATCACCAACTGGGCTTGTCTTTAAAATCGGCAAATCAGGGGTATTGGAATTTAAATCTCGAGACTTATGCAGCAGAACGTTCATTGTTGCACGATCAGATCTTCGGCTATGCAGTCTTATTGCCTGAGTGGACTTATAGCATGTTCTTGAGTCATGTTCATCCGGATGATCGACAGTTTGTGGACAAAACATTCAAAACCGCAATTGCTGAACATGGGTCGTGGGCATTTGAATGTCGAATTTATCGCGCTGATGACAAAAGTATGCATTGGATATGGGCGTCTGGAGAGCAAGTCAAGATTGGTCAACATCAACATATGCTGGGATTAATTCAGGACATTACTGAAAGAAAATACACCGAATTGGTGCTTCGGAAGCTGACCAATAAATTCAAAGTACTGCTTGAGGCCATACCAGATTGCTTGCTCATCTGTAATGATGAGGGGCTAATCACCTTTGCCAATAAAGCTTCTGAGCGCATATTTGGGTATGTTTCAAAGGAGCTTATGGGTCAAAAAATAGAATTTTTAATCCCCGATCGTTATTTGATGACACATCAGAAGCATATCCGGCATTATTTTGAGGCTTCGTCTCTGAGGCCTATGGGCGCCGGGCTAAATCTGTATGGCAAACACAGGGATGGTCATGAGTTTTCAGTGGAAATAAGTTTAAGCCCAATTGAGCTCGATGATGGGCTGTTTACCCTTGCTACCGTCAGAGACATTACAGAGCGAAAAAAAACTGAGGATGCAAAAGCCATGCTTTTGGCGCTGGTGGAAAGTTCTGATGAAGCCATCATAGGTAAGGATTTAAAAGGCATCATCTTTAGTTGGAATAAAGCTGCTGAAGATCTCTATGGTTATACCAGCACAGAGATGATCGGACGTTCTGTCAAAAGGCTATTTCCAGAGGACAAACAAGATGAGTTTGAGGGTATTATGCATGAAATTTCTCATTGTGGGCATATTAAGAACAAGGAGTCTTTCAGGGTGCATAAAGATGGTCACACAATACCTGTTGAACTAAATCGCTTCGCGATAATTTGACAAACCAGAATCGTGTACTATGCTGCATATGTGTACTATGGTAGTACGGCAATACTCAGAACCTACACACTACACACCCACCCATGAGAAAAGCAATACCCTAGAAAAGCAATACCCTCATAATTCTAGCGAAGCTCAGTCTGCGATTTAGTCCAATGTGTCTTTTTGTCAATGCGCGTCATGCTCAGGAGTACATTTTGGCATTTTCTTATTAGCGCACTGACAAAAAGACGCTATTCATTTCTATCACCATATCACCGATCATCAATTCGCAAGGAAAAGTGATGGGCGCTTCAACGACGGCACGGGATATCACTCAAGAAAAACTGCTTGAAAAAAAATTAAGGCATCTTGCTGAGCACGATCCTTTAACTGGCTTGATCAATCGCCCTTTGTTTGAAGATCGCATTGAACAAGCCATTTCACAGACCAAAAGACAAAAAGATCTTATGGCTGTTTGCTTTTTGGATATCGATGACTTCAAAAACGTCAATGATCTTTATGGTCATACGACCGGAGATTTATTATTATGCGCAGTTACAAAACGTATTCAATCATGTCTGCGTGAGATTGACACATTTGCTCGTTTGGGTGGTGATGAGTTTGCATTGATTTTGTTGAGTATCAAAAAAGAATCGGATGTCGTTAAAATCGTTAAAAAAATCATGCATTTTTTTTCGAAAGGCTTTTTAATTGAAAATCACCCCATCCAGGTGACTCTCAGTGTTGGCATTTCATTATATCCCAGAGATGGTGAACAGTCGCACATCGAGAAGGCTGACGCTGCAATGTATTATGTGAAAAATCATGGAAAAAACAATTTTAAATTTTATGATAATCGTTTAACCGTGTCGTTATAGCGGATTGCAAAATTAGCGGCCTCAGTGCTCCCCTAAACCAGCTCTACAAGATCTGAATAAATTTGCAATGTTTTATCCGAGGTTAAGAATTTAAGTGGTTCGCACATTGCTTGAGTGATTAAAATTCTATCAAATGGATCTCGATGATGATGGCCTAATTTTAGAATAGATGAGGCATGTTTGATGGAAATAGGAAGCTCAATAAAACCTTCAGAATTTATTGATTTTACCAATAAATCAATATCAACATTCAGCTTTCTAAGTTGTACTTTAATCGCAGCTTCCCAAATTGACGCACTACTCACATAGATGTCGTCAGCAACATCAATAAATTCACGCGCCTTCTGGGACAAATGAACATCATCATTTAACCACCAGATAAATATGTGAGTATCCAATAGTAATTTCATGATTCATCTTCGAACGTATCAAGAAAATCATCCGGTAACGGGGCATCAAAATCATCAGCCATTGTGATTTTACCTTTCAGAGCGCCAGGAATCCTCTTAAACTTAGGTACGTGCAGAGGCACTAGTTTAAGGATGGGGGTTCCGGCTTTAGATATAATAACTTCTTCGCCTCTCATTGCTTCATCAACAAGCTGTGAGAAGTGTGTTTTCGCTTGATGAATATTCATTACCGTCATGATGACTCCTACCTAAACCATATTAGTCCATATTAGTCCACTCGTAAAAAAACTTCAAATGGTTTCGTGATTTAAACTGCCGGACTATCAAAATGAATAGCGGCTGTATTTTTCATGGTCTTCCTTGTCTTGGACTTTGGCTATGACTGTGAGCCCCTATTTTCAAAAGAATTTCGTGAATAACCCTTTTTATTTTAGTTGGAAATGAGTTCACTGGGAGTGGCGTGCCACAGAACGGTGAGATACGGTCAGAAAAACCAGCATGAAGAAGCTGCGCGATACCATCCGAAGACGGACAAAACGCACAGTGGGTTGCTCAGTGAAGAGCGTGATAGAGAGTCTCAATCCAACGCTTATAGGGTGGTTTGGGTACTTCAAACATGCTCACAAAGGGACCTTTCAGACGACTGATGGCTTTGTACGTCGACGACTCAGACAAAACGCTACCACCATACATTCAAAGTGAATTTGAAGAGTACCTGGAATGCGGGCGCTGTGACTTTGATACAGCGCTTTGGTTCCGCTTTAAAAATGAAAAAGAGGATGCTATTCTGTGTGCAGACCATAAAGTGGCTGAGTTGCTATAATGATAAAAACACCTCTGCAGGAGCTCAAATGCGTATCGAGACTGAAGATGAAAGGATAAGACATCCTTTGGCGTGTCTCATTCCCGGGCCTTTGTTCAGGGATTTATTTGAGCATAAATTATCTGAAGTGCAGCAGCGATTGATGAGGTTGTCTTTGGCGAAGCTCAAACCTAACTTAGACCATTTTTTCAGTAAGGATCCCGATGAAAAAGGGCTTGATTGGCTTTGCTTTGTGTTAAGTCATCCAAAGATAGGCGATGATACGTTGGCGTCCCTTGCTCGTGTTCTCAATATCTCTTCTGTTGAATTATTCAAGAGTGCGACCCTCACAGGGCGTCTCAATGTGATGAAAGGTCTTCAATCCTCAGAAGTCTTATCCCTCATTCAGGCGGAAGATTATGATGCGTTTTGTTTTGCGGCCATCGGTGGGCACCGGCAAGTGTTAGAAAAGTTGATAAAACAAGTGCCCACTCAAGTGTCAGCTATGATCAGAGCAAGAGATTATGCAGCGTTCCGATGGGCCGCAGAAGGCGGACATCTCGTCATCATGAACCGATTGATAGCGCTTTTACCAGATGAGATCAAGGGTATGGTGAGGGCGGATAATTATGGTGCTTTCCAAGGGGCCGCTATCATTGGTTCTCAGGAGATCATGGATCGATTGATTGCCCTTTTGCCGGAAGATGAGCTATTGATGATCAGGGCCGATAGCTATGTTGCCTTTCGAATGGCTGCGGGTGGCGGTCATTTGCATTTGATGGAAAATTTGATAAACAGAGCACCAAAAGAAGTTCTCAATATGGTTAGGGCGGTGAGTTATGGTGCCTTTTTACGCGCCGCTGAGGGAGGATATCTGACGGTGATGGAAAAATTGATCACCTTAGCCCCTGATGATCAACCCTTCATGATCAAAGCACAGAATTATGGTGCTTTTTCTTCTGCGGCTTGGGGTGGGCATCTGGAGGTCATGAATCGATTGATGATCTTAGCACCAGAAGAAATGCAAAACATGATCACATCAAGTGCATATGATGCCTTTCGTGATGCTGCATGGGGCGGCCACCTTTCGGCGGTCAAGTGGCTGATAAAGAGAGCACCGCACAAAGTATTACCGATGATACAAGCGCTGGAGTATGCTCCTTTTCGCGGGGCTGCCCGTGGGGGGCATCTTGCGATGATGATATTTTTGCTGAAACTCGCCCCAAATGAGGCGTTAAACATGCTAAAAGCCAGTGATTATGGCGCTTTGCGATGGGCGGTGATTGGCAATCACCTCCCCGTGATACGTTGGTTATTAACCATGCCTTGTGTCAAGGCATATGCTATGGCACATGTTGATGAGTATGGTGGTTTTCTATACCACGCGTAGTAAAATCGACTTCTCTTAATCTTGTTTCTTAGGCGTGATCATGAGCAATGCTGCATCATACGTTTGTGCGCCCAGCATGATGGCATTGATGAGGCGTGCGATGCTGACTTTGTAGAAATTGTTTTTAGACAAAGGATTTTCTCGGAAGGGATCAGCCACGACCACTCGTCTTTTTTTCGCATCATAGCCACATAACACCACAAAATGGCCACAGGCAGTACCTTGAATGTCATCAAAAAAAGCCTCACCTGATGAGGTATACATTTCGCGTGAGGTTCGGTAAAGATAGGTGGAATTCAAACCGGTCAAGATCGGAATGTCTTTGTTGAAGTATTCTTTGAGCAACTGCACATCTACTGTTTTAAAGCGAATCTCACCACCTAATTCTAGAAATTCTTGATAGGCTTTGCTGGCCATAGCGAGTCCCTTGGCTTGCTTGAATTTGTCTTGGCTCTTTAATTTGACCAACAAGGCTTCGTTGGGTGCTTTCGATTTTTTAAACCAGGTCGGGTCAAAGAGCTCCAATTGATTCACAAAAATGGTGGCATGAAAGCCATGCATCAAAGCATGTTTGCCCAACAGAGGGCAGAGCGTTCCTCCAGAGAGCGACCGTTCGATCGTGTCGATGACCTCCATTAAGGGAATGTTGAGCCCATAATAGCGATAAATCGCATGCAAACTGGTAGGCCCACAAGTTTCATCATTAGGTTGGGCACGGATATTCAACTCGATCATCGAGGTCTCCCTGAGAGAGGGTATACTCTAATTATCGACCGATAAGGGAAGAACTTGAGTGGTTGTAGCCAGGGATCGTCCCCGATCCTTGTTGATTTCGGGCGCGATCCCTGGCTACATTTGACCCTTTTGATCAAAACGGATCTTTCTATAACAAGGTATTAGCCATTTCTTGTTTGTCAATGTGTTTTAATTGTTTATTTTAAGCACTGTTCTCACTGAAGGTGACGCGTAAATCAATGAAAATGATTCGAAATTAACCATTCAATTGGTAATGAATCATTGTATTTGATTTGGTGCGGAAGATGAGATTTATAAAATTAAAAAGCCCTTATATCTAAGGGCCTTAAGAATAATAATTAACAATTTATAACATGGTAGGAATTAAAACGGGATATCGTCATCCAACCCTTCAAAAGCATCTTCTGGTGCGGTTTGTGTGGCTTTAGATGTGGTTTTTGAAGCAGGATTTTGGGTTTCTTCGCCTGAGTCATGTGCTGATGATGAAGGCGCTTCTTGGTATGATTGTGATGAGCCGCCTTTGCTGTCAAGCATTTGGATGTCTTGGGCTATGATTTCAGTGGTGTAACGATCTTGGCCTTGTTGATCTTGCCATTTACGAGTGCGGAGACTTCCTTCAACATAAAGCTTTGAACCTTTGCGCACGTACTCACCGGCAATTTCGCCTAAGCGATTAAAGCAGATGACGCGGTGCCATTCTGTGCGATCTTGTTTTTCACCGGTTTGTTTGTCTTTCCAGGACTCACTGGTTGCAACAGAGAGCGTGGTCATGGCGTTTCCATTAGCCATGTAACGAGTTTCTGGGTCTCCCCCTACATTTCCTACTAAAATAACTTTGTTGATCCCGCGTGCCATAGTATTCTCCATTTTGCGATAGTTAGCTCACAATTATAACTAATATTTTCATTCGGGTATATCGTGTCAGAAAAAAACTAGTTATTCTCAATAATTGGAACGTGCATCACCCAAGCCATCACCAAACCCATAACACTCGAAATGGTTATTGCTTCAATGGACGACTGGTGACTCAACAAGAAAAAACTAAATGAAAAGATCCCAGAAAAAACATGGGATCAAATTTTTGTATTAATCACCTCACCTGAACCACACGTTCTTAAGGTATTAGGAATATCACAAGGGCAATTCGTTCGTGAAAAATTGGATCGAAAAACGTCACTTATCTCGCCGATAAAGATCAGTGAAGTAACAGCGGGTTCATCTATAACTCAAGTCACTACAAGCAATTTATTACCCAATAGTCCAGTAATGAAAATTGCTAGGAAAAAACCTTTTCAGCGCTCCCCTTTTGGTAATTTGCTTTGTTTATTCGAAGGTAAACGGTGCTTTCTTCTTCTGAAATCACGACATCGAGGACGCCTGGGATCTGCTTTAACTGGTGGTTTAGGATGTCTGAGGTAGATTGGGTGTTGTCATAGTGCAGGATTAAGGTGGTTTGATAAGCGTTTGGTTTGAGATAAAAAGCAAAGCTTAACCAAATAAGCGCGATGGCACTGTTGAATAAAAAGATACCCTGATTGCTGGCCAACTGGTAGATCACTCCAGCACATGAACCGCCTATGAATATGCCTAAGAATTGGCTGCTTGAGTAGATCCCCATGGCAGTGCCTTTGGTATCAGCGCTGGCTTGTTTGGAAATCAAGGAGGGCAGGCTGGCTTCGAGAATATTGAACACCACAAAATAGACAAACATGAGGATTAAGATGGCGTACCAAGACGTCGTGGTGAAGGCAAGCGCCAATTGGCAAAGACAGGTGATAAGCACAGATCCTATGAACACGGGCTTCATTTTTTGCTTTTTCTCAGAAAAGATGAGGAATGGGATCATGAGCACAAATGAACCCACCATCAAAGGTAGGTAAAAATGCCATTGTTGTGATAAATGACCTTCAGCCATTTGTTGTTGGAGAAGGATGGGAATGGCAAAAAAAGTTGCTGTGAGAATCACATGTTGGCAAAAAATGCCCACGTTCAATCGTTGTAAATGTGGGTTTTTTAAGACGGGTTTGATGAGGGCAGGATTGGCTTCACTGTCGATATGAAAAGGTTCTTTGACAGGCGTTGGAATCACAAGATGCAGCATCAGCAAGCCTAAAGTTGCAAAAATTGCGGTCAAAACAAAAATGCCAGGTAGGCCATAGCGATGAGTGATGGCAGGACTTAACACCATGGCGATACTAAAGGATATGCCGATGGTCATGCCAATTACGGCCATTGCTTTGGTGCGTTGGGTATCTGGGGTGAGATCGGCCATGAGGGCTATTAATACACTGCCGATGGCTCCCATCCCTTGGAGGGTTCTAGCGAAGATCATCCCATAAATGGAGGTGGTGAAGGCACCCAACACACTGCCACCGACAAAAAAGATCAATCCTAAGGTGATGATGGGCTTGCGGCCAAAGCGATCGGACAACATGCCAAAAGGCATTTGTAAAAGGGCTTGACTCAAGCCATAACTTCCAAGGGCTATGCCTATCAACGTCGGTGTGGCACTGGTTAATTGATTGGCATATACGGAAAATACTGGAATGAGCATGAAGAGGCCCAGCATCCGAAAGGAAAAAATGGCGGCAATTGGAAAAACACTGTTCGACCAGGTTGGTTTCATCTGTACGCTTGTTAGCTTAAAAAAGATGTGCAGATGGTACAAAGATAATGAGGTTGAGGCAAGGTGTTGGTGAAGGATTGACAGATAGAAAGAATCGCGATAGGTTGCTTTATTTCTGAGTGGTGATGACATGAGCCTGGTTTTGGCAGATAAAGTAGCATTGGTCACAGGGGGTGCGCGAGGTATTGGTCGTGCTACGGCATTGAAGCTGGCAACAGCTGGGTGTGATGTCGCGGTTGTTTATTATAATAGTTCAGATGAAGCGCAGGCTTTGGTGACAGAGCTACAAAATATGGGACGTCAAGCTGTGGCCATTGGGGCAAATGTGGCTGATGACGCTTCCGTAAAAGACCTGTTTACTGAGTTTCGGCTGCATTTTTCACGTCTTGATTTTTTGGTAAGTAATGCCGCGAGTGGCGTTTTAAAACCCGCCATGAGCATGTCTACGAAACATTGGCGTTGGTGTATGGAAACCAATGCGCTTGCACTCCATCATTTGGTGCGTGAAGGCAAAGCGTTGATGGCGATAGGGAGTCGTGTCATTGCGTTATCTAGCCTAGGCGCGCACCGAGCGATACCCAATTATGCCTTCATTGGAGCATCCAAAGCTGCTCTTGAAGCATTGGTTCGCTCTTTAAGTCTTGAGTTGGCGCCCGATGGGATTTGTGTGAATACCGTTTCGGCGGGGGTGGTGGATACCGACGCCCTCAAATATTTTCCAAATCGTGAGCAACTGTTGGATGAATTTCAAGCACATTCTTTGGCCGATAGACCGTTATTGGTCAGCGATGTGGCCAATGCGGTCTATTTGCTATGTCTGCCTGAGTCCGAGATGATCAAAGGCCATACTTTGTTTGTGGATGCAGGATACAGTGTGGTGGGTTAAAACGACTGTCCCTAACACACATGTGACCGCGCACAGCATAGAATATCTTTAGGCGATTCTGCGACAAAGGACGGCTTATATTTCAACATGGCCTTCTCAGAGTTGTAACCCCAAGTCACGGCAATTGAGATCATATTATTCTTATTCGCAGCGTCAATATCCCGCGTTTCATCGCCAATATATATCGCTTGTGACCTATCAATTCGGTACTTGGACAGCGTTCTTTTAATCAAATATTTTTTAGAAAAATAGCTTGATTCGGAATGAATAAACGAGAACAAATGGCGCATATTATGGAGATTTAACCATGATTCAACATTCTCAATTGAGTTTGAAGTTAAAATGCCAATAATAAATTTTTCATCGTAAAGTTGCTCGAGCATCGCCTGAATCCCTGGAATAGGCTTTAATGTCTTCATTTCACTCTGCAAGTGTTTTCGCATTCTAGAGATGAGAAGTGGAATCTTATAAATAGGAATATTTAAAAATTTAATGATTTCTTTCGAAGATAAATCACGAAGGCGCTCAATCTCTTCTTCTTGAACTTTTCTAAAAGAAAATTCCTCAGCCAATAATATGGCTTTTTTCAAAACGCAGGGGAAACTATTCACCAAGGTCCCATCAAAATCAAACAGTATATGCATATGCCAACCGAAAAGAATAATTGCGGGGCTCTAAGATTTGTCCAAATAATTTCAGATCTGATGTGTTTTTAGACTTCAATTGGTCGATACCGTCTACTCATCTTATAAAAATATAATCAAACCGAAATGGATGGATCTCAAGCACGTACGTACACCACTTCATCAAATAACTTGCAAGAAATCCCCTCATCCGCCCTGCGGGCACCTTCTCCCCATGTCTGGGGAGAAGGGAATAAGGAAGGAAGTTATTCAGAAGTCCAATAAGACCAAACTATCCTAACATGAAATTTGAGAGAGATGAACAGAGGGCATACTATTAGCCCTGTTCCATTACTCCGCCTGAGGCAATACAATAAGACTGATCTGGATATGGGATACAAAAGTGATGGACAACCTTCCAATGGCAATAAAAAAATCACCCGGAGTCAGTCTTTACGTCATTTCAATCCTCTTTACTTGCTTCGCTTTTTTTCAACAAACGCTCCCAATCAATGCTTCCGACCATTTTCAAATGGATTTTGGAATCAGCGCCCAGAGTTTTGTATATGTTTCATCCTTGTTTTTCATTTCATACGCTTTAATGCAATTACCAGGTGGTCTTTTGTTAGATAGGTATGGCATTCCATCTGTTTTGCCGTTAGGCATTGCGTTTGCTACCCTCGGCGTTGCCATTTTTTGGAGTAGTTCACAAACATGGATGATAGGTTTTGGGCGAATTCTGACTGGACTTGGTTGTTCAATTGCATATATTTCCGGGATCTATGTGTCCTCAAGTTTTTTTTCAAAAGCACGCCTCACCCTCCTCATTTGTTTTCTTGAGTGCTCAGCCACCATCGGGGGGTTAATTGCAGCACGGCCTTTGCAATTAGCCATCAGCACCTTAGGTTGGACCACTGTCGGCAGCATCAATATTGCCCTATGTATGCTACTGCTCGTTTGGTCTTATCTATCAACGAAAACCATGGAAAAAACCAACAAGAAAAATCAGCCGAACATGACTCAACTGCTTCAGGGGATCATTCGCATCCTACGAAACAAAACTATGCTATTGATTTTTGGTTATTCATTTTGTACATGGTTTGTGATGATGTCCTTCCCAGGATATTGGTTTAAGGACTACCTTAAGGCCGTACATCAATATTCGACCATCACCTCTTTGGCTTTGGTTGAAACATATTGGAGTAGCTTTTTAATGGCGTGCTTAGGGGTGGGGGTTTTTTCGCGTTACTTTAAGCGACCGAAAGTCATCCTACTCCTTCTTTCAGGTACTGCCTTTTTAACCTATTTGGCCATGGCACAACCCTATTTATTTAGCTATTGGGGGCTTACGCTTTTTTCTATATTTGGTGGCATCTCTGCATCTGGAATCATCATTGCGTTTTCCCTCATTCCCTCTTTAATTGAATCCAATTACCATGGAACAGGGGTTGCGATAAATAATACCTTTGTTGTTTTAGGAGGCTACGCTGGGCAGACCTTGTTTGGCGTGCTTGTGAATAAGATGGATATCAGTCGGTATCTTAATATTTTAGAAGGCTCACATATTGAACCCTATCACTACTCTGCACTCTTAATTTATCTTCTTTTTACTTTGTTCGCTTTGATCTTCGCAATACTTATTCGCCAAACAAAAACCATGTGATCATTTCCCCTATCCTTCCAAATATAGTCTATAATTATTACATACTGTGGATTAAATACTCTATTCGCAGGGCGATTAAAAGGAAAACATCATGCGTACTTATCTGAAAAAGCATAAATATTCGTGCACCATTCTATTTCTAATAAGCTTGTTGTCTTGCTCCGTCGGTAATGCCTGGCGTGGCGGCGGCGGTGGATTTCATGGTGGGGGATTTCATGGCGGTGGCTTTAATCACGGTGGCTATGCCTACCATGGCCATGGCTACTATCATGGCGGGGGGTATTACCGTGGGGGTCATTACTACAATGGCTATTACAACGGTGGAAACTGGTATGGTGGTGCAGCGATTGTGGGTGGCGCCCTCCTAGCAGCCCCTCTCATTGGCGGATATTACGGACAATCCTGCTCTTATGTACAACATTGCTATGCAAATGGCAATTGTGTACAACAGCAAGTATGTCAATAGTTCTGGTTCAGAACTGTCTATCGACTCGCTTGAAATTAGGCGGGTCGATCCCTCCGAAAATTAAATTACAATTGCAGCGTTGATTTTGGACTCTGGACAGAATTGCATGCAAAAAGACGCATGCAATTCTGTCCAGAGTCCAAGTTGATTGCGATGATCTTGTTTTTTTGATCACAAGCCTTTTGAAATTTAGGAAAAAAAGCATTACACTGCCTATCCTCAAATTTAATCATCTTAGATGGAGATTTTATGACAAAAGGATATCATGTTGGGTTATGTGCGTTGGTACTATCAAGTGCGGCTTGTGCTGGTGAAATGGGTGTTATTTCTCCTACAGCCTCTCAAGGCTTCTATGCGGGCATTGGTGGGGGGTATCACTCAGCTAATATTAATGATCAGCTCATCTACGGAAAGGGCGTCAACAGCGCTTATTCTAATATAGGTAATATATTAACAAGCACCGGCTCAGCTGCCGGATATTCTAATCCTTTCTATCAAACGAACACTTTATTTTCTCCCAATGTGCAAGCAGGTTATTTACAACATTTTGGAGCCAACGATCATTTTTGGGGCGCGAAGTTTGTCTATGATTATTTAAATGCCCATTTTTCAAACAACAACACGAACATCGCGCAAGCGGGTTCAAACTATAACGTCATCACAGGCGCCACCACACCATTCACAGGAAACTACGTGGTTGAGTCAGTGCAGACCAGCATCAATCATGAGTTCTTGCTGTTGGCATATCTAGGCCATTCATTCAAAAACAGCAACCTCTATTTTGGCATTGGCCCGTCTTTATTTGGCATGGATTCAAATATTTATAATTTGGTAGGATTTGCGGATTATAAGGGAATGCCTGGAACAGATATCAGTGGTGCTGCTGTTAGCTTATCTCAATCTATGTGGGAGTGGGGTGGGGCTGCGCAATTAGGTTTGACCTACTCTTTGAGCCCAACTTGGTTTTTGGATTTTAACTATACTTATGCAGGCACTGGAAAAAACACCATCAAATATGTCAGTCCATTTACCAATCAAATAGCTACTGATCATTTGGTGGGAACATCCTACATCAATCCGTCTCAGTGGGCGGCGGTGCAGTCGGTAAGAGTGACAATTAATAAGAGTTTTTAAGAGATATTGATGATCCAAAACCCAGCACCACAAGAGGGTATCGATAGCGTCAAAAAGTCGCTCTTACAATTGCAAACTGAGATCTGCACGGCACTTGAATCTTTAGATGGAAGATCAACCTTTTTTGAAGATCGTTGGGATCGATCTGAAGGGGGTGGTGGCATTTCTCGAGTGTTGGAGAATGGTGCGGTATTTGAAAAGGCCGGGGTAAATTTTTCACATGTCAGTGGGGAACGTTTACCACCAGCCGCCAATGCAGCACGCCCTTTTTTAGCCAATAGATCCTTTCATGCGTTGGGTATGTCTCTAGTGATACACCCTGATAATCCTTATGTTCCAACCACACATGCCAACGTCCGTTTTTTTATCGCTCAAAAAGAAGGCGAGGCGCCCATTTGGTGGTTTGGCGGTGGGTTTGATTTGACGCCGTATTATGGATTCAACGAAGATTGTCACCATTGGCACCAAACTGCATCAGAAGCTTGCGAACTCTTTGGAAAGGATATTTACTCAAAATTTAAATCACAATGTGATGACTATTTTTACCTTCCGCATCGACAAGAACCCCGCGGAGTCGGGGGTTTGTTTTTTGACGATTATTGCGACAATGGATTTGAACAAAGCTTTGGATTGACAAAATCGATAGGTGACCATTTTATAAAAGCCTATGCGCCCATCGTTCTGCGGCGAAAATCACATCCATATGGTGAAAAAGAAAAAAACTTTCAATGCTTTCGACGGGGACGTTATGTTGAATTTAACCTACTCTACGATCGGGGCACTCTTTTTGGATTACAGTCGAATGGTCGCACAGAATCCATTTTAATGTCGCTTCCGCCCATAGTGCGCTGGGGATACAATTGGCAACCAGAGCCCAATAGCCGAGAGGCAAGATTGATCCCAGACTTTTTTGAACCTCGAGATTGGCTGCACCACAGGCAATGATTCTAATGAAGATAGAAAAAGCGCTGGGCACAGCCCAAAAAAATAGGTTCTCATCTTATAGCTATACCCACTGGCCCAGAAAAAGCATTTGCTCCAGCGCCAGAATTAGAACAAGAATCAAAGCCTCCAGCTAGATTGATGGTACATACAAATACCGTGCTGCCTGTATGATTTGAGATATAGGCAAGAGTTCCCGCTGAATTCAGAGCAATGCCTTCCGGTTGATGAAAGACAAACCCAGAATCTCTGGTGCAGATCACGGTGTGGTGGGTTAAAGCAAATATATATGGTATAATCAGGCATTTTGGTCACTTCTCATCCCATCTCTCATGGAAAGCACTCAAGAAGGATGGCTTGGGAAGTTATTTGTTTTGAACTTGCGTGTGTTCTGAGGGTGTTCCATGACTATTGAAAGTGTTTATCCTAAAGTTCGGGAGATGATTGCTGATGTGTTGGTGATAGATGAGGCCGATGTGTCTTTGACAAGCCGACTTATTGTTGATTTGGGAGCTGAATCTATTGATTTTCTTGATTTGGTTTTTCAATTGGAAAAAGAGTTTGGAATCAAAATTCCACGAGGTCAACTTGAGAAAAATGCGCGTGGTGCTTTGTCTGAAGAGGAATTTGAAAAAGGGGGCGTTTTGACGACTCAAGGGATGGCTGCCTTGAGGGGCTATCTTTGCGAAGTGCCTGCTGAGTATTTCAAAGCCAACATGAAGCTGAACGAAATTCCGATGTTATTTACGGTTGAAACCTTTTGTAAATTAATAGTTGCTGCTAAGAGTTCTCAAAAAGCGGCTGAAACTGTGGCTTAGGAATGGCACATGCGATTTTTATTTGTAGACAGAATCACGGCGTTGTCTGTGGGACAATCAATCCGGGGGATCAAACACATCACCCCTGATGATCATTTTCTGGTCTATGATGAGAGTGGTAAACTGTCTTTTGTATCCACTTTCATCGGAGAAGCTTTAGGGCAGTTGGCCGCGTGGAATGTGATGTGCGCTCATGACTTTTTATTGCGGCCCGTTGCGGGTATTGCAAACAGTGCTCGGCTGTATAGGCCGGCTTTTGTGGGCGAGACATTGCAGCTTGAGTCTCAGATCGATGCATTAGATGATACCGTTGTGCAATACCATAGCACGGCTAAAGTGGGTGATGAGACGATCTTCACCATTGATGGTGCTTTGGGCCCATTATTGCCTATGGAAGACTTCATCGACAGGCACGAGATTTTGCGTCAATTTGCTGAAATCCATCGCCCATTCGCCGAAGGCCCACTCGTGAAGAACGCCTCTGAATCTTTAATCCCTACAGAAATAAGAACGACCCCAACCTTTGGATTTGATCGACTCCTGTTCAGTGAACCAGGCGTTTCGCTTTGTGCCGAAAAAGGCATCACACGAGCGGCTGCCTATTTCCCTGATCATTTTCCAAACAAGCCGGTCTTACCCATGACAGTATTGCTGGAGTGCCAAATTAATTTGGCGCGCGAATTTG
>JAPLRK010000058.1:0-50373 GCA_026399195.1 Legionellales bacterium | reverse complement strand
TTTGTGAAACGTGGCTGCTTTGAAAAAAATTATCAGGTGAGTGAGCTTCAAAAAATTAAAATGAAAGAATTCATCCTCCCGGGTGATGTGGTCGTCTGCTACCTCACGTTGAAATCTCATGATGAAAACGAACTGATATTAAATGCTCGAAGTGAAGTTAACGGTAAGCGCGTTTGTGGCGTGGATATCGTCATGACTCACAACAGAGAACATGCAGAAAAGGGTGAATTATGATGTTAAATCGACGCGTTGCCATTACCGGAATTGGGGCTGTGACTCCTTTGGGACATGATGCAAGAGCCACTTGGAAACACTTGATCGCAGGCCACTCTGGGATTGCCCCCATCCAGAACTTTGATGCGAGCGCTTTTCCAACAAGGATTGCTGCTGAAGTTAAACATTTTAACCCAGACAGAGTAAAAGTGAACAAACATCATCGCTTTGCATTGCCTTTTACACATTTCGCACTGTCTGCTGCGAGCGAAGCTTTTGAAGATGCAGGCATTGCACCCACGGCAGTCTCAGCAAGTCGTTGGGGCGTGGTTGTGGGTAGTGGGATGATGACGGCTGAGTTTGAATATCTCCAACGCTTTCAAGAAACATGTGCCATAGAAGGTCAGGTCGACTGGGAACGATTGCAGCTGAAAACTCAGGATTTTTATCGACTGTCTGATTTTGGTAAAACAGTCTCTAATTCAGGGCTGTCCTTGTTGACCCAACAATTCGGCATAGAAGGATATGCGAGCTCTGTTCATACAGCTTGTGCTTCAGGTGGGCAGGCGCTTGGCTTAGCGATGCAAGTGATTCGTCGAGGAGATGCTGATCAGATGCTCGCGGGTGGGTTTGATTCGATGATAAACCCTCTTGGATTGTCTAGCTTTTGTTTGCTAGGGGCGCTGTCTACTGACAATGATACACCAGAGGCTGCCAGTCGCCCTTTTGATGCCACCCGTAATGGGTTTGTGTTGGGAGAGGGCGCGGCGTTTCTCATTCTTGAAGAGTGGAACAAAGCCAAAGCTCGAGGGGCGCACATTTATGCGGAATTGGCTGGCGAGGGAAACACCTTGAGCTCTTACCGAATCACCGATTCTCATCCTGAGGGCGATGGCGCGATTCAAGCCATTGAACGTGCTTTAGAAGATGCTGGGGTGAAACCAACAGATGTGGATTATATCAATGCTCATGGCACCTCAACGCTGATGAATGACTTGAGCGAGACTAATGCCATCAAGGCCGTATTTAAAGAGCAAGCCTACCATATGCCCGTGAGTTCAACCAAAAGCCAAACGGGTCATTTGATAGCGGCTGCCGGGGCTCTGGAAGCGGTGTTATCGGTCTTGGCGATTGAGCATGCACACATTCCAATGACGGCCAATTTAACCAAGCCAGATCCTGCTTGTGATTTGGATTATGTGGTGGATGGATCCCGTGAAAAGTCTTTGGGTGTCGTGATGTCGAATTCATTTGGTTTTGGGGGCTCTAACAGTTGCTTGCTTTTTAAGCACAAAGATTTAGGAGATCAGCGAGCATGAGAGATGGGCATCGTGTTTTCATCACAGGTCGCGGGGCATTAACTGCTTGTGGTATGACGGCTCAGGATACTTGGTCTTCGCTTATGGCGTCGGAGAGTGGGTTAGGTAAGCTATCACATTGGGATATGTCGACGTGGGCATATCGTTTGGGGGGGGAGCTGAAAGAGACCAAACTCACGGATTTGCTGCCTGATAGAAAACTTTTAAAAGCCATTTCTCGTCATGATGTGATGGGGATCAATGCGGCTATGCAAGCGGTTGAGGAGAGTCAACTTATTTCTTACAGAGATTCGCTTGACTCTCCCCATCGTTTTAACGACGAAACGGGTGTTTATGTTGGATCTCCTGGGAACAAGTATTATCAACAATATGATTTTTTGCCGTTGCTTGCGAAGTCAGGTAACGATATGCGCTCTTTTGCAAATCAACTGTTTGGCGAAGTGCACCCGATGTGGTTGCTGCGGATATTACCCAACAATGTGTTGGCATATACTGGGATGACTTACGGATTCAAAGGGCCCAATCAAAATGTGACCAATCATGCTGTTGGGGGTACCCAAGCTTTGATCGAGGCTTATTATGCCATCAAGTCAGGCCAGGCCAAGCGCGCCGTAGTGGTGGCATACGATGTGCCGACGGAGCCTCAAGCCTTATTTTATTATGAGAAGTTGGGCGTGCTGAGCGCACAACATCTCAAGCCATTTGATAAAGCTCATGACGGCACTTTGTTGGCGGAGGGGGCGGCGGCCATTGTGTTGGAGAGCGAGGAGAGTGCTCTGGCTCGTTCGGCCACATGCTTTGCTGAAATAAAAGGTGGGCTATCTGGTTCCGAGGGTTCCGGATTATTCTCAATTGAGGCAGATGGCAGACGTTTGTCATCGCTGCTCACGCGCATGTTGAATGAGTCGCACCTTAAGCCTTCAGATGTGAATTTTGTGGTGGCACATGGGAATGGGAATCCCAAATCAGATATCAGTGAGGCTTTGGCGTTTCAACAAACCTTTGGAGACTATGCGGTTCCAGTGACCGGCTTCAAATGGGGCGTGGGACATACCATTTGTGCCTCAGGGGTTTTGGATGTCGTATTAACTACTCATATGTTGAAGGATCAATGCATCCTTGGCATTCCAAATCTGGATACCCTAGCCCCTGAGTGTCAGGGACTAAACGTTAGACCTGAGGCCCGGGCTTTGTTAAGCCATCGTCCGCCTGCAGCTCTTCTTGTCAATCGAGGCTTTGGAAGTATGAATGCCTGCTTGGTGATCACCGCCTGTGAGTGAGTTAATCAACCAAATGAAACGGTTACGCATCTCATTGGCCGGTCGAGTGATTCATCGTTTGTTGCCTTACCGACGCCGTGTGGTGATGGCAAATATCAATCAAGTGTTTGGCGATGCTTTGCCAAAGGCTCATAAAATTCACTTGGCGAAAGCTTTTTATTCTCATTTGGCCACTGCCATCAAAGAAATGTTTCATTTGCGCTTCATGAGTGACGACGCATTACGTAGCCGTGTGGACGTCGTGGGCTATGAGCGGATGTTGTCGGTCGTTGCAGAAGGGCGCGGCGTGTTGGTATTGACGGGGCATTTTGGCAGTTGGGAGTTTGCACCCATTGGCGGGATTGCTAATTTCAAACAATTTAAGGGACAATTTCATTTCATTCGGCGAACCCTAGGGAATAAGGCTGTCGAGCGAATCTTGTTTCGTCGGTATTATCAGGCAGGTTTGAACGTCATCCCAAAAAAAAATTCTTTATCACAGGTGTGCGATGCACTAGAAAAAAATCATGCCGTGGTTTTTGTATTGGATCAACATGCAGCCCTTGAGACCAGGGACGGGGTGGCTGTGGAATTTTTTAACAAAAAAGCAGGCACCTATCGAAGTTTGGCAAGTTTTGCTCAACACACCGGAATTCCCGTAGTCCCCGCCTCAACCCATCGATTGCCCAACGGTCGCCATGTGTTAGAGTTCCATGAACCTATCCCGTGGCGCGACTATGGTAGTGCTCAAGAATCGATTTATCGAAATACCTTGGCTTACAATCAAGCTTTGGAAAGGATCATCCTCGCACATCCAGAACAATGGCTATGGTTTCATAAACGATGGAAGTTGAAAGACTAGGATTATCTTTGCCAAAAAGGTCTTGAAAATAAGATCAGCAGTGAAAAAATCTCCAAACGGCCTGCGATCATCGCAAACATCAGTAACCATTTGCTCGGTAAGTTGAGATCTTTGAAGGTCACACTGACTTGCCCAAGGCCTGCTCCTGTATTGGTTAATGATGCGGTGATGGCTGAAAATGCCGTGGTAAAATCATTTCCGAAAGCCATAAAAACAACCATCATTGACAAGAACAGAGCAATAAAAACTGCGATGAATCCCCACATGGATTGTAAAATGGGTTCGGGTAGGACGCGCCCTCCAAATTTGATGGGGATGATGGCTTGAGGGTGTAATAGGCGCACCATTTCACGCTTGCTTTGTTTGTAAAGCAACAAGGCTCGTAAGACTTTAATACCACCGCTGGTCGAGGCTGCGCAGCCCCCGATGATTTCTAGTAAGATGAGTAAAATAGGAATGTAGGTGGGCCAGGTATTGAGGGGGGCTGAGGTGAATCCAGTCGTGGTTGCAAGTGAAATGACATTGAATAAACTTTTGATAAGCACATGAGGTTCTGCACTGAAAAATCCATAGCTGATAAGGCTTATGGTGATGGCGAGACTTGAAATCAGTAGGAATCCAATGTAATAACGGAACTCTTCATCCTGCCAATAATGCTTCAATGAGTGTTTCTTAAAAGCGATAAAATGTAGCGCAAAATTGGTGCCCCCCAACAGCATGAAAAGACACGAGATCAACTCAATCCCATCACTTTGATAATGGGCAAAACTCGCATCGTGCATAGAAAACCCACCGGTGGAGACCGTCGCAAAACTTTCGCCCAAGGCATCGAACCAATTCATGCCCGCGAACCAATAACCGAGCATACACAATAGCGTGAGCAGACAATAAATGGACCATAATGCTTTTGCTGTGTGAGTGATGCGAGGGGTCAGCTTCGATTCTTTCATGGGGCCTGGCATTTCTGCCCGATACAATTGCATTCCGCCCACCCCCAGCATGGGTAAAATGGCCACAGCCAAGACCACAATGCCCATGCCGCCTAAAAATTGTAATTGCTGGCGGTAAAATAAGATCGCATGAGGAAGTCCTTCCAAATGTGTGATGGTGGTGGCACCTGTGGTTGTAAATCCTGAGACTGATTCAAATAGGGCGTCTGTGATGCTGTGACTCTCGTCAATGGCAAATAGAAAGGGGAGGGCTGCAAAAAAACACAACACAAACCAAAACAAGACGACAATTAAGAAACCATCACGAATGTTCAATTCTTGGCGGTGCGTTCGGTAACTTAAGAACATAAGTAAGCCAGTGCCGAGCGTGCAGGCAAAGGCTGATACAAAGGGGATCCAGAAGGTTTCATGAAACATTTGATTGATGATGAGTGGGGTAAGCATGCTCAGACTAAAGAGAATGAGTAATATACCAATCAGTCTTAATATGGTTTTTATTTGCATGAGCTAACCCATAAACGTTAAGTTGACTTGGAACAATGACTCAATTTTGCGAACATGATGTTTTTTCATCAACAGTAAAATCACGTGATCGCCCGCCGTGAGGATCAAATCTTGATTGGCGATGAGCACTTTTTCAGAGCGAACGATTGCCGCAATAAAACAGCTTTTAGGTAAATTGATGTCGTTTAAGCGCCTACCAATGACCTTGGATGTACGCTCATCACCGCTAACCACCAACTCAATGGCCTCTGCTTCGTCGTTTTGTAAGCGGTGAACTTTCACCATGTTGCCACGACGCAATTTGGCGAGAATGCTGCCGATGGTGATTTTTTGTGGGGAGATGGCATGATCGATGGTTCGGTCATCTATTAAGTCAGCATAGGCATCTCGATTGATGAGTGTCATGACATGGCGTACACCAAGGCGTTTCGCTTGAAGACATGACATGATGTTGGCCTCATCATCGTTGGTCACGGCACAAAAGACATCGGTGAACTCGATGTTTTCATTGATGAGGAGGGAACGATCGGCGATATCGCCGTGGAGAACTGTGGATTTATGTAATTCTCGAGAGAGAACGTTAGCACGTTCTAAATTGTGTTCGATGATTTTGACTCGGTAACGATTTTCAAGCGATTGAGCGAGTTTGCTGCCAATATGCCCTCCTCCTGCGATCATCACTCGACGATTGGGATGGGTGTCACGACCGAGGGCTACTAAGACTTGGCGAATGGCCAAAGGGGACGCAATGAAGAGCACTTCATCACCCTTGGCAATCACGCAGTCAGGATCTATGGGAATCGACAGGTTGTTTCGAAATAAGGCCACTACGCCGGCTTCAATGGCGCTCAAATGTTGGTCCAGTTGTCCAATCGATTTACCGACCATCAATCCGGCTTCTTGAGGTTTTATAGTGACTAATAAGACACGACCATCAGAGAAATCAAGCACATGGGAAACGCCTGGGTAATCCACCAAATTGACGAGGTGTTCGGTGATTAATTTTTCGGGGCTGATGCAGACGTCGACGGCAATATGCTGTTGGCTGAATAATTCCGGGGTTTGGTAAAAAGTTTCGCTCCTGATGCGGGCAATTTTATTTGGCGTCTGAAAGAGACAGTATGCGATTTGGCAAGCGATCATATTGATTTCGTCACTGTCGGTGACGGCAATGAGCATATCTGCTTGCTCAATACCCGCCTCAATCAAAACATTGGGGTGAGAGGCACATCCAATGACTGTTTTAATGTCCATACGATGCTGTAAATCTCGCAATTTGTCTTCATTACGGTCAACCAATGTGATGTCATTGTCTTCGTAGGCTAAATTTTGAGCAAGTGTCCCGCCGACTTGACCTGCTCCAAGGATTACAATGCGCATAGCAAAGTGCCCTCATAAACGAATGACGCAGGGCCTGTAAGGTGGATAGACGCATCAAAGGATGGCCAGCTGACGGATAAATCACCTCCAGGTAAATGAACGGTGACTTCTGAAGCGAGTTGATGATAGAGTCGACCAATGGCCATTGCAGCCACAGCCCCGCTTCCACAAGCTCGAGTTTCGCCACAGCCACGTTCATAGACTCGAAGACGAACCTGTGTTGGGCTGATGATTTGCATAAATCCGGCATTGGTTTGTTCTGGAAACAAGGGATGCTCGCTGATTTGTTTTCCAAGAGAATGAATCATGTTCAAATCCGATACGACCATCACGGCATGAGGGTTTCCGACTTGAATGGCATGGACTTGGACGATTTGATTCTTTTCTATGGTGAGTGAGTATAAAATCTCTTGTTGCTCAGCGAGAAAGGGGATGTCTCTGGGCTGACTTTTGGGATGCCCCATGTCTACGGTCACGGTATCATCTGGATTCTGATGCAATTTCAGACGGGTGGTGCTAGTGGCCACGTGAAGGGTCGGTTGCGTGCTGAGGCCATAATGCCTCACAAACCGAGCAAGACATCTGGCCCCATTACCGCATTGCCCTACTTCATGTCCATCGGCGTTAAAAATGCGGTAAAAAAAGTCAATGTTTGGTTCGTGGCTTTTTTCAATCAGAAGACATTGATCAAATCCAACCCCTGTTTTTCGGTCAGAGAGTGCTGCAATTTGATGGGGTGTCAGCGTGATGTTTTGGGAAATCGCATCAATCACCATAAAGTCATTTCCTAACCCATGCATTTTGGTAAATCGAAGCCTCATGAGGTTGCTCGTAGATGTTTTTGGGCAGGATCAGATGTTGGCAAATAGAGCGCTCCTTTTTGGCCACAAGAGCTAAGGCAACAGAGAATAAGCATGGTTAACCCTAAGCGATATAATTTCATAATGATATTACTCTTTTTATGTTGAGGTGGATATTATACTGTGATTGCTATAAGGGTCTATATTGGCGATAATTTGCCTTTTTCATCGGAGGACTGTTGTTGAACGAATATGTGAAAGACTCAAAACATCCAGCCGTTGCATGTGTGATTTGGATGCATGGTTTGGGTGCGGATGCAAAAGATATGATGGGATTGGCAAATGAGTTGTTGCTGACAGTTCCTATTCGGCATGTATTCTTGGATGCCCCTGTGCGTCCTGTGACCCTGAATAATGGCATGTCTATGCGTGCTTGGTATGATATTTTGGGGATGTCTTTAACTGCCAGAGAAGACAGTGAGGGAATCAAACAATCTTCCAAGATCATTCTTCAGGCGATGGAGAAACAAATAGCTGAGGGTTTTTCAAGCGATCGTCTATTTTTGGCGGGATTCTCTCAGGGTGGTGCCATGGCCTTATATACAGGCGTTCATTTTGAGAAACCTTTGGGGGGGATCCTTGCCTTATCGGCCTATCTACCCCTTGCCTCACTATGTCACATGTTGCTTCCGCGTAAGACCCCCATCTTTGTTGCGGGAGGGCAGCATGATCCTTTGGTGCTGCCAGCATGGACCCGTCAAGTTGCTGTAGGGTTACGTGAAGCGGGTTTTGAAGATATCGAGTGTCATGAATATCCGATGGAGCATCAGATTTGTGCTCAGGAAATCAAGGATTTATCCAAGTGGTTAGATACGCATTTGACCTCAATGGCCCATCAAAGCGGAGATCACTCATGACCAGTGTCAATAAATCACGGACTGTTCCTTATAGCTGTGAGCAAATGTATCGTTTGGCGGATGATATAGAGCGGTATGCCGAATTTTTACCTTACTTTGTGGAAAGTGTGGTGCATCACCGTGATGAAGACGAAGTTCAAGCCACCTTGAGTATTTCCGCGGCGGGGATCAGTAAGTCGTTTACCACACGTAATCGTTTACAACCGAATAAAATGATTGAAATTCGTTTGGTAGATGGTCCCTTCAGCCATTTGGAAGGTTTTTGGCGTTTTGATGAGTGTCCTGATGGCTGTGTGATTTCCTTTGATTTGGAATTTTCGTTCGCAGGACGCATGTTTTCAATGCTTCTTGGTCCTGTTTTTGAACAAGTCACGAGCAAAATGGTGGATGCTTTTTGTGAGCGGGCTGAGAAGCTATATGGTTGATCTGGAGTTGGTCTATGCCCCCGCTGTGGGTCCAATCTGCCACGTATTTTTAACAGTTCAGGTGGGTTCAACAGTAGGGGATGTTGTAGAGCAGTCGGGCGTGTTACAAAGCCATCCTGAAACACGCTCGCTCCCAGTGGGTATTTTTAGCCAACAGGTCTCGAATACACGCAAGGTTCGGGCTGGGGATAGGATTGAAATTTATCGGCCTTTGTTGATGGATCCCAAGGAAAAGCGGAGACAACGGGCCCGATCCTAAGGATTGTGATCGATGCGTGCGATGGTTCCATGATTGAAATACAAAGTTAACTTGCGTTTTTCTGTAGGCCCGCTGCCGCGCCGCCAAGTATAAGCATAATCCCAACGATCATTGTTAAATGATGGGCTGAGCAGGCTGTGGCCTAGGAGGCTCGCAACATCTTCTTTGCTCATACCGACTTTGATACGTTTCACTAGGGAAGTTGGTAATAAATTGCCTTGTTGAACGACCCGCCTCGAAAAATCATAGGAAGCGCAGTTGACTAAAGAGAGGGAGAGCACGACGCTCATAACCATAGCTTTGATGAATGAAGAATAGACGGGCATGCTTTGCCACCACTTAAAAATTTCGTCATAATACCACGCTCATAAATGAATGCCTAGGAGTCTTTGTGGAAGAAAGCCAACAGCTTAGAGCCGCTGGATTAAAAATTACCTCGCCCCGATTAAAGGTGTTACAAATTCTGGAATCAACTCAAGCGCATCATTTGAGCGCTGAGGATGTGTACAAAGCGCTTCTTAAGTTGGGGGAGGATGTTGGCTTGGCCACTGTTTATCGAGTGTTGACGCAGTTTGAAGCCGCGGGATTGGTCAATCGACATCATTTTGAGGGGGGGTATTCCGTATTTGAACTAAACCATGGAACTCATCATGATCATTTGGTCTGTGTGAAATGTGGGCGTGTAGAAGAGTTTTTTGATGAGATCATCGAGGAAAGACAAAGGAAAGTGGCAGAAACCGCGCAGTTTAAAATAACGGATCATGCTCTGAATATTTATGGGTTGTGTCCTGTTTGTTGGACATTGGAGAAAACCATTTCATAATAATTGCAATAACTCTCCAAGGCTTATCGATAACGCTTGGGTTAGGGTATTGAGTGTGGTTTTATCTTTCACCAAGGTTTGATTGACTTCTAACTCAATCCCTAAATAATCCTTTTCGCCATATTGGCGTCTTAGGGATGAAGTAAAACCGTCACTGGTGCCGCGGTAGGGGTAGTTCATACGGACACGAAGATCTGTTTGCAGATCAAGCAGGCCATGCCATTGGCGGGCGACTTCTTTTTCGCCATGACGTCTGGGATCATACAAGAGTCCAATACTGGCATTTCGTGTGATGCCATTGAAGATAGGGGTGAAGCTATGGCAGGAGATATGAAGCACTTGTTGGCCTTGTTCGATGTGGTTTTTAATCAAGGTTTCGGCTTGGTTTCGATAAGGGCGATAGTAGCGGTCTATGACGGTTTGTTTGTCCTTCGCCCCCAACTCGCGGGTTAACTCTGAAAAGCAGTTAGGATGGGTTAGGCTTCGGTTACAGTCAATCAACAAACGAGTCACTGAGGCTATCGTTGAATCACAGTGGAAGGTTTGAGATAAATGAGTGGCTATCTCAAGGGCCCCAAAATCCATTCCTCGATGCGTTTTTAGTAAGGGCTCTTGAGAGTGAAAAATGTGGCGAAACTCGTCCGGTACGGCATTGGTAGCATGTTCACAGCTGATGAATAATATGGTTTGCTTCATAATGTTTTGAATGGTTGGTTTGTCACCAAGCAATCTCCTAGTTGTCGATACACACGGTGTAGTTTTTTACGACTGAAATCGTTGTCGCAAGCTTTGAGGATTCGTTCACTTAAATTACCATAGTTTAAGATATGCTCAAGAGCGAGCTGCGTGGTTTGATCTAAGTCGTGACTCACACGTAAGCAATGGCAATATCAGCGTTGACACACTCTTGGGTATCTCGGAGTCGAATTTCAATGGCTCCGAATTCAAATTTAGCAATGGCTGCGCGCGAATTGATCCATTCATGTTGTAAAATACCTTCTGGGTCAAACGGGCTTATGGCTTGATATATTGGCTCTAAAATCTCACGGCCATATTGCTCTTCTGAATGGATGATGTCGGGAATGATGTCCCCGGCAATGCATGGGATCCGCTCTTGGTTTTTACCATAACAATGAAGGCGCGAATCCAAAAAGCCTGTTTTTTTTCCCTCCAAAAGCGGAGAGCTTGCGCCCAAGGCAGGCATTAACGGCAGGAGCAGACGAATGAGGTTATGTAACTCGTCAAATTCAGGATCATCTGCAAAGGGTAAGTTGATATGCATGCTTTGTAAATTAGCCCATCCATGCCCTTGGCAGTTAAAAATAGAATCATACTGTTCGTAAATGGCATTATTGCCATGAGGCCAGCGTTTTGTCTCAAGCATCGGGTTCATCCAGGGATGAGCGCCCGTGGGTAACAGCTGTAGGTGGTATCGCTCCAATACGGGTTGTAGGTGCATAATCGCCTGTTGAAACTGACTTGCAATCGGCGCTTTAGGCGGTTTTGGCCCATTATTTTTTAACTCAATGACATGCATCACCAACTCGTTGCTGGCTGCAATGTCACCAAGAACAACTTCATTGACTTGAAGACCTGCAAGATCATGGAGGATCTGATCATTTTTGGGTTGTACTTCTAGGGTGTCACTATCCACGAGCATGTATTCAATTTCAATTCCCATGACTGAGAAAATAGGGTAGTTAGACATAGCCATGTTTCCTTCGGATCCGTTGCAAAAATACGGTCATGATTTGCTGGTAAAGGGACTCACCCAGGACGCGGTCTTCAATGCCAAAATCTATGTTGGGATTATCGTTGACTTCAATGATATAGTTTTTGTCTCCCTGACTTTTGATGTCAACACCGTATAAGCTGTCGCCAATTAACCGCGCAGCTTTTAAGGCCGTTTTGATGACGCCTTCAGGGACTTCTTCCATAGGAACCGTGATGGTTTTTCCTTCAATATCATGTTGCGTTGCTTTCCAGTTGTAAATTTGCCAATGTCCCTTGGCCATATAATAACGACAGGCAAAAAGGGGCTTGTTATCTATGATTCCAATTCGCCAATCATATTCGGTAGGGATGAAGGGTTGCACGAGAATTAAGTCGGATGTTTTGAAAAATTGGGTCAAAGATTTTTGTAATTCTTGTTGAGAATCGATTTTAACGACCCCTTGTGAAAAGGCGCTGTCTGGTTTTTTGATGACGCAGGGAAATTGAATGGGGGGGAATTGTTGATCAAATTTACTGAGAAAGAGGGTTTCAGGGGTTAATATTTGATGACTTCTCATCAGTTCTGCGAGATACACTTTGTTGGTGCATTTGACGATGGATTGGGGATCATCAATGACCACCAGATTTTCTTGAAAGGCACGTCGTGCAAAACGGTAAGTATAGTGGTCCACCGCTGTGGTGGCTCGAATGAACAGTGCATCATATTCAGCCAGGGATCGGCCATCATTTTTGTCAATCAAATCGACATTAAGTCCTAAGGTTTCACCGGCACTGATGAAGTTTTCTAACGCTTTTTTATTGGAAGGTGCATTGGGTTCTAGGGGGTCGATAAGAATGGCGAGATCATGAAAGCGTTGTTTTTTGCGCCATTGGTGAAATCGTTTTTTAGAAAAATAGGTTTCTGCGGCATGGCGCATGAATTCTTGGTGTTGGGGGGGCACGTCCTCAGGGGATAACAAAATTAATTTTTTAATGTTCCATTGTTTTTTTTGTTCCAGAGTAAAACGAATCAAAGGTAGTGGGAACAATCCATGGAGTTTTTTGGCCAAGATCGTGTGCCGCTTGGCCATGTTTTGGCCAAAGTACAAGCTGAGCGTGAATTCATCGCCTTTGATCTCATGCAAACTATTTTGAATTTCTTCTTCGATGTCTTGAGAAATCAGTTTGGATAAACTGGTGCTTAAGACATCTTGAATGCTTAACACCGATGGAATTGCTTTATGATCTCTTGCGTGAGCGAGTAAAGAGACGTAATAACCAATGGTTTGATAATCGTAGGATTGGCATAAATTGATGATTCTTAAAGATTTGTTTTGATGGTAAGACTCATTCGACAAATAGTCCGTGGCTTCAACGATGGGAGCCAAAGGGTTTAAAAAATCCCAGCTTTTGGGATTGTCAGTAACTAAAACGGTTTGCATTTAAATCCTTTTTAATGAGTTTTATTGTCTCTAAAGAACTTTTAAGGACAATTCCAGTGTGAATTGGGCGACTGCTTCAGTAAGGTTTGGGTAGTTTGTATAGGCCTTCACTTCGAGGGGCCTCGTGATGCGTTGTCCATTGGTTTTTGATTCAACAATCATCTCTTTGACCCTCTCTCCCATGTCTGAAATAAAGTATACATCGGATTCTGGTCGCTTCAAAAAATTTGCTTGAAATGATTTAAAGACCAAAGAGACTTTAACCCCTGCGAGCTCCGCATGGTAAAACCCATGTAGGCCTCCCGCGAGATCAGCGCCTACCGCCAGGGCACCGAAATACATGGATTTGAGGTGATTCTTACTGCGGCGGTTGAGTTTGATGCGGATGATGATTTTTTGATCGCTGAGTTCGATGAGGGTAGGGCTTAAATATCCAATCATTGGAACTTGAAATCGGCCAAAACGCCACATAAAAAATCGAAAACGGCTGAGAAGTGACATGGAACTCCTTAAATTATACGGTGGCCACGCGCAACATAGAAATGATGTGTTTGACCCCATCAACGGTATTCACGCGCTTTAAAATAGCGGTGATGGATGAGGACTTTTTCACATCACCTGAGAGCGTGACAATGCCGTTGATGGTTTTGGCATTGATACCGACCAGCGGAATGGACTCATCATCTAAAATTTTGGCCTTTAAAACCGCGGCTTCTACTTTAGCCGTGATGTAGGTGTCAGTAAAGACGGTGTTGACTCGTTTGATGATTAAATTATCTGTATCGACAGATTTGACTCCTTTGGTGGCCGTGACCAATTGTAACGCCTGCATGAACGCTTCTTTATCTTTTACGTGACCATTCAATGACACGACACCCTCTAATGTTGTCACCGAAAGTTTTAATGGGTTGAGATCTTTGTTTTTGGTGATTTTAGCGGTGATTTTCGCCGTGATAACAGAATCGCTTATATCTTGCTCGATCTCTTTAAAGTCAGCAGCGAACGTTTGGTCTAGGGAGAGCCATAGAACGAATGAGAGCATGAGGTGTCGCAATAAATGCATGATGGCCTCAAATGAATGGAAGTGGGAGAAGTATACCATAATCCTGAAAAAAGCAGTTGATCCACTTATTTGGACTCTGGACAAAACCGCATGCAAAAAGACGCATGCAATTCTGTCCATGGCCCAAGCATATTGGTCTATAATTAAGTCACAATGTAAAAAAAAGAAGATCTACCATGCCCATAAAAATGACTGAACGCCTCTTCGTGCACATCAATAATGACGCTTTTTTAAAGGGTAGTAAGCTTCAAGGCGAGCAATTTGGGACAACCATCACCTACCTGAAAGAGCATGTAGCAGATGTTGTTCGGAGTGGAGGCGCTATTTCAGAAGAAATACAACAGTTATTAAGGTCGTGCACGGAACTTGTGGATTATGAACGAGGCGTTGCCAATTCAAAAAATGCTAAGCATTTGGATAAAGTAGCGGATGCTATCATCAAGCGTACCCTCTTTTTGAAAAAAGGTGAGGCTGTTTTGGTGCCTGGAGGCTGGATGGATGACAAGGGCGGTCACGCGATGATCTACCAAATCACCAAAGATGCAGAGGGCAACACGTTATTTCGCATTCATAATGCTGGTGAAGGCATCCAATATCATGCCAAACGGGATGAAAAAGACAAACTGACTTATAACCCGGT
Source organism: Legionellales bacterium (assembly GCA_026399195.1). GTDB lineage: Bacteria > Pseudomonadota > Gammaproteobacteria > Legionellales > Legionellaceae > JAPLRK01. Next base: position 35,804 of record JAPLRK010000058.1, on the reverse strand, counting down.
GTTAACGTACAAAATTCCAAAAGAAAAAATGGATCCTAGGAACTTTCGCTTGATCATGAAAAAAGCGATGGAAGCAAGGATCCTCAACGCGCCCAAACGTCAGCCAATGAGTGCCAAGTTTTTATACGAAGGGGTTTTTCCATTGTTGGAAGGTCATTTGGGGGCGGAAGTTTGTATCGATCCGCATGAAACCTATCGTGCCTTCACGGCAGGGCAAATGTCAGGGACTTGTGCTGAGCGCTCGTTGCATCAAATGATGAAATCAAGCTTTGCAGAAAAGGATGATTATCGACGATTTATTTACCATTTCAAGGCACGCTCTTTGGAGGACTATTGGCACGTTTTGCATCAGGAGGACGGATTACAACAATCAAAATTGCGAGCTCCAGTTGAAAAAGCCATTCGTCACCAATTGCGTTTGCTCAATTTGAAAAAGACCAAGGAGCCTGTCAGCTCCCCCCCAGAAGAATTATTTTCTTATAAAGAAAAAGCACGTGAAACACGAAAGCTTGTGGGTTATTTAGAGGAGTTGAGGCGTTTTGCTTTAGAGTCGCTTCCAGCTAGAAGGGTGAGGGGACCGGAGAATGCTCTCGACACGCGGCGTCAGCTCCGTTTTGTGCAACCCTTGCCTGTGAGGCTTCCTGACGTTAGTGCTTATAAGCGTGACGATGCAGAGCCCGTTCTGCCCATTGCTGGGGGAAAAGACTTATTATCCAACATGGATAAACTTATTGCACAATGTGCGGCGTGGCGTGGAAAGGCGCAATTTCAGACCCTGTTTGAGCATTTGGAAGCCTTTATCACCCATCTTCCGGTGACAACACCTTTGACCGCTGGCTTGTTGCCTTACTATTCAGAGATCACAACGGATGCTAAATTTCTTGAGTTTATTCAAAAATTAAACAAAATTCAGTCAGAGTATTTTTTGAGCGTGGACGCTTTGGCCGGGGCTTCTAGTGTGTTACCGCGGCAGCTTGTTGCGAAAGTGGGTTTGATAGCAGTGACGGCTCATGTGAATGCCAATCGACCCATTGTTGCCACAGGGAATGCATACTGTACTTATGTGTCAGGGTTGTATTCACAGATTAACGATGACTCTGTTTATATGGCAACGCATGATCCAATGCTTGATGAACGGTGGAAAGAAGTGTCCTTAGCATGCCGTTCGCTTCCTCGGAAAGGCAGTGTTTTCCAGTATGATCCGAGTGAAGAATTGATTGGATATTATTTAAGAATCATCGATTCAGAAGATGCTTTGAAGAAACAATTAGAGGCCTTGTATCAGAAGAAATACAGTCCATATTTTGAAGAAACAGCGCTGTTTCGGGATTTTTATGGCCGTATGCAACGGGTGCGCACAGAGCGAGCCCTCGAACTCAAAAACGTCAATAATCATCACTGTGAAGCGATGTACTATTTTTGTAGGAATATGGAGGAGCTTCGTCAAGACGCAACGTTTGCGCCCTTGTTGTTGAAATTTGATTTACAACGAGCTCTTGAGGCGCAATACAGTGGATCTACTTGTCGCTTAGAGAGTCATCCTGAGCCTGATGTCAGAACATCTTGGTTAGAGTTCACTATTAAGGAAGACGGGCCAAAAATCGTCTCCACGATGAGACAAACCATTGCTGCAATACATATCAGCAATGCGCTCATGAGCAGTAAGTATGGGATACAAAAATCTGTGGCGGCGAATGCGATACAGCTTGTCCACCCTAAAAAGGAGATCAGTGACAACAACATCCAGTTGATTCCTAACCGTTTCGCGCACCTTAGCGTTGTGCTTCGCGATAGCCCAGAAACGAGGGTTTGGGGAGGAAATTGGGATGTAGGCAACTATGTCTTTGGTGTTCAAGATTTAGAAGATCGTGAGTTATACCACCTAAGACAATCGAAACACACCCAAATTCCTCTCACGCTGGATTACTTTCATCGTCATTTGGAAAAATTAAATCAACCGGCTCTGCAAGTGTATATTGAAGCAAACTTGTTCCAACCTGGGTTATTGAAAACCCAATTGCTTGATAATGCCCCTGATTTTTTTAAATTATTGGACGGGTTCATTGAAAATGGCTTGGATTTTAATCAAAAAAACACACAATTCACTGCAGATGCACTCTTCTTCATTCGATTGGGAACCCTCGTGTATCAATATGCAGCAAAGCTTGATCCAGCGCGTTTTGACGCTCGATTGCAAGCATTTCATCATCAATTAAATGTTCACATCGCGACTCAAAAAGACCCAGCCATTCTGACCAGTCTCCATTTTTATCGTTTTCAAAGTTTGCTCAGTCAACAAGGCATGGATGATGCTGATGAGCTGACGGATGCGTTAAAATCTCATTTTCATCTTCAAGTCCATGCTCAGGGAAAGCGTAAATTAGATACGGATAGTGCTTTTCACTACCATGAATTGAAGCATCAATTCGTTCGAAAGCTGAAAACGAAAGATGAGCATATTTCAAATTTCATGGTATTGAACCTGTTGAGCTCTCTCGGTGTGACCCTCGATGCCAACAGTGCTCCCAAGGTGACCAAAGCCTACCCGCTCTATACGGTTACCGATGGAAAAGAGAGCTATATCCTGAATTTAGAAACGGGTCTTCTGTTTCAGGGGGAGATGGCTTATGCCACGACGCCATTAGAGATCTTGACCCATCGTGTGACGAAGTCTTTTGGTCTACAAAATAAAGTGTTGTGCTTCACTTCGGTTGATCAAAAGGTGTTCTTGGTTGAGAAGCCTCCTGTTTCACTTCGATTCATTCGCGAAGGAGAGGGGTTTCGTGTGCAAAAGAAATGGGCTGATCCTCTGTCACCTGCTGTGGAAAGTTGGTATGAGTTAACGCCAAGGACAAAACTTCAATCTCAGTATTGGCAAGTAGGATTTCTCAACCTTAGTTCAGATGCTCCTTCCGGTGCTATTACCGGCGTTGGTCCGCACCCTATTTATTTTGTTGATGGTCCGCTTCCTCTTTTGTTTGATGAACGTGAGTCGACGATCTGGCGTTCGGTGGACGACCAGACCTTCTTGGTAGCAGACGCGAACCTCAAGGTGACCTGTCGAGGCGATGTGAACACAGGTTGCTTGGTCAATTTTCCTGAGGGGGATAGACGTGGCCAACTGTGTCAAGATCAGTCGTGGATACATCAACGATTGAGTCATTTTGAGGATCCTGCCTTCATCATGGTTTGGGCGTTAAATCCTGAGGAGTATCTGGTAGATTTGCCACGCATTGGCATGCGAATGAAGGTTCAAAGAACTCGTCCTGGTGAGCCTTTCGATTTCATTTATGAGCAAGATGGGGTGTCTTATACTTATGATCAGGAGGCACCTCCTTTAGGTGAAGGCGTGGCTCAGCTGACCTTTCGACATGACACACAGACGTTCTGTGTGCTGGCTATTCAACCTTTTATCCATTCCCTCACGCGATCAAACACCACAGAGTATGGTCATTTGAAGCAAGATATTTCGAGGAGAATCCCCCCCCATTTGATGAAAAGAGCCTTGAGTTGGCAATATTCTGGATCGGAACATGTCATGCGCGTGAAGATGGAAAATGGGGAGCCGCTACCATCAAACACTGAGCAAGCGCTTTATCTTACCTATGTGTATTTGTGTTCCAATCAACCTGAGAAAGCCTGGGCGATGTTAGAAGCGTGTCTGGTGCGCTTGGGTGGGCTTGAAGGGACTTACGCTGAGCTGAAATATCTGCATTGGATCGTGGAATATATGCCCTATCCTTTGATGGATGATGACAAAGAGAACGAAGATGCCATCGTTGTTAATCCCCAAAACGTTGCTTGTAAATTAAAAGCTTTGGCCCTGCTTTCTCAATTTTCAAGACGAACGGATAAAAAAATAGTGAGCCCGGCTTTAAGTGCTCCTGAAGATACGGACAATGGTCGTTATGAACAATTATTCATCAACAGCACGCAAGATTTCTATAGCTCTTATCAGACAAAAATCTATAAGCTTTTTACTCAACTCCAAGGCCTGCGACGTGAGTTACCCGCATCGTTCACTTTAAAAGACGCAGAAACCAAAAGTTTATTGGATGATTATCATGGCAAACAGCCCTTTAAGTCTGTGGAACCGGGTGCTTTGGGATATGAGCGAGTGCAATTGCATTTGAACATCTTACGTCAAGAATGGGCAGATCTTCGCGCAAAAGTTCAAACCCTGGCGGCGGCAGGTAAGCCGCCTGATCGGTATGCCAATCAGCGTTTGGAGGTGATTGAGACGTTTATTAAAAACTATGAGGACATCACACGGACCACGTCCCGGTTGCGGTATGTGAGTCATTATTTTCCATTCTCGGGTCTGCCTCTCAAGCTTGAAGCCTTTTCCGATAAATTCCAAAAGGAGCTTAATGATCCCAGATTCAATCTGTTTGATAAGCCACTGCATCCTGAAACTCATCAAGACTTGGTCGCTTCATTATCTTTGGAGACTACCGATGTCATGATGCTGTCACAATTTAATGAATTATTGTCCATAGCGTTCACGGTCAACCACCCTTCAAAACAAGCGTTACTGACATTTTGCCGTGCCGTGTTGATAGCAGATCGGAAAATAATCTTGGGAAAAGAGACCGAGAATATGCCGATGTTGTGTAACCTTCTTGCACGCATTGCCTGTTATACGGAAACTGCCGAGGCAGATGTTTTGGACCGCGGAACATTGAAATCTGACGCAGGCGATGAAGTAGAGATCCGTTTTAATCATCAGATCCAGATGAATGAGAGGATAAAATTACCTCAGTCTACGATGAATGCGCTATGGAAGGTCAATTTGTACGCTCATCGTCTGCCGAATCTGGAGCCTGTAGCTATTCCCGCCCTTTTCGATGACACCGTGAGTGTGATGGAGAGCACTAGCAATCTTTGGGAAAAAACACCCACCCGCCCCGTTTTGATTCGGCCTGAAGTTTCCACCACTCAAACGAAACCGCGCGTCAGAGAATGGTTGAGTGATGCTTGGGTGAAGCGACGCGATGCTTGGTTGGTCCTTGAAACGGCCTTTCAATCAGCTGAAGGAGTGGCGTTGCCCTTGGATGTGGACACGAAAGGGTTTTCTCGTGAGGAATATCAAGCAGGTTGTACCAAATATAATTCACTCAAAGCTTTGCAAGCTTTTGCTTCTCAAGAGTTATCTGATCCGGAACGTTTGGATGACATCGAAAAAATAAGTGAGATGAAGGGATCACAACTCACAGAGACTCAAGAGGCTTTGGAAAAAGACATCTTGGCCTTGGGAAATCTTGGACCTGATGATCCCGTGTTGAAACAGGCTTGGGTCGGGGATATCCATTCTGGTAAACGGGCTGCGTTGGATATCCATGGGCTATTGACCTTGTATTTTCATGCAGATCAAAGCCGTTATGCCGAAGAAACAGGACTTTCTTCACAAAAAATCAATGAGTTGCATGCGCTCTTGGTTCAGTATCTCGCGGAAGGAATACAACTTCAACAATGCACACGCGTGACAGCACAAGTGACCGCGCTGAAAAAAGCGACCACCGATGAGGACAAACAACGCCTGAGCTATGTTTTGGCTCAGGCTTTGTTCAGTATGAATCGGGTGGATGTTGTTAAAGATCCCACCTTGAGTCTTTTCCAATTTTATGAAGATAAACTGCTGCGAGCCCAGCAACAAGAAGTTTTGGACAGATTTTTGAACAAAGAGGGTGATCTTTTTGATGAAAGCATTGAAAAAATCATCATGGGCGGGGGTAAATCTAAAGTTATTTTACCCGCGTTGGCTCAGAAAAAAGCGGATGGCACCCATTTGATATTGATTGAGGTCCCACGAGCCTTATTACGAACCAATTATGTGGATTTAAAAGCCACGTCCTCCAGTTTGTTTCATCAAGATGCCTATTTATTTGAATTCAATCGTGACAGTACTTGTACAGCGTTTCGTCTAGAACAACTGTTCCATGAATTAACCGATGTGATGGTCAACAAACGGTATGTGGTCACCACGGGTGATGCACTGCAATCTCTAGAATTGAAATACATTGAGCTGTTGAATGAAAAACCAAAAACAAGTGATGTGCTTGGTCATTTAGAGTGGAAAAATCGAGTGCTCTGGGCTGAGCGCTTGGTGTCGTTGGTTAAGCATCGAGGGGATGTGATCATAGATGAAGTCCATCAGGGCCTACTGTTGAAGACCCAACTCAATTACACCATCGGCGAACCGACGCCTCTCCCACCCTTTGTCATCCAACATGCCATTGAGATGTATCGTTTTTTCAAACAGGTGGATATTGGGGCCTATTTCAAACCTGTCAAGCCAGGGGCATACACTTTGGAAGCGGCTATTGCCAGTCGTGATGAGTTTACTGAACCCTTGAACATGAAAAACATCATGCAGGCTTTGGTCCGGCAGTTGATATCTCATGGAGACAGCCCGCTGAAGGCGTTGATATTGGATTGGAGGGTGCTTGAACGAGAGGATGTGAAAAGCGAATTGACAGCATATCTTTTAGGCGAGAGCACGGCGGTTCCCGGATTTATTCGAAAGGGTACCTTGGAGATGAAGCAACAGATTGCTTTTTACAAAGAGCAAATATCCAACATGCTGCCCTTTACCTTAAAACGCCACCAGGGCGAGCATTTCGGGCCTTCTAAAAAGGTGAGCTCTCCTATGGATAGGTTGCGGGCCATTCCGTATTCTGCAAACAACGTGCCCAATGAGCAAAGTCGATTTGGAAACACCTTAGAAACGATAGATTATACTATTCAGTCGTTATTGATCACGGGTGTTGATGCCAATGTGGTTCGAATCCTCGTCAAAGATTGGGTGGCTGAGGGTTATCATGAAGCTCGTGTTTTGCATTGTAAAAGTTTCGATGATACCCCAATGGCAGAGCGTTTTAGACAGTTGGTTCAGGGGCGACTGCCGCTTCAGCTCAGTGAATTAAATCCAGATGATGAAGGGCAGATTCAACAGATAGCTCAGGTGTTAGGTCGAGAGCCCTCACTGATTTATGCCGTTTTGAACGATCACGTCTTACCCACGATAAAAACCAATGATACCATTTTGCACAGTAATGCGTACAGTCATGTGGATTTGCTGCGAACTTGTCAAAGCATGTCAGGCACGCCATGGAACCGTTCTACATTCCACCAACGCTTGCATTATTCGGAAGCGTCTGGACGGGGTACGGATGGATATGTTGTACGGGCTATAGAAGAAAAGAAGCCTTTCATTCGCGGCATTGATTTTGACAAACCTAAGACTTTCATCGAGTCTTTGTTGGCACCCTCTGAGCAGCCAACTACGGCGCGGGCCATCATCGACATCAGTGCCAGTTTTAAAGGAGTGAGCAATATCACCGTTGCGGCAGATCTCGCTCGATACATTCATGCGCATCCCTCTCAATTTTCAGATCCAGAACCTTTGAAGTTTGTGTTGTTTTTTAATGAAGGGGTTTTATCTGCCTTAAAAGTTCAGGACAAAATCGAGGGCCAAATGCCAGTGGTGATTGGTTCCTCTGATCCAGACAACATCACGGATAAATTGGGCGGGTGTTCTCCCTATGGCCGTTTTACCTATTACGATCAGGAGCATACGGTCGGTACAGATGTGAAGCAAGGAGATTGAAGGCAATCAAACGATAGATATCATCGTGCCCAAGGCTATGAAATGGGAGGCCTTGGATACTTTGTTAACGCAAATGGTGACTCATGAGAAGGCTCAATTGCAACAAGACAATTTCAGCGCGACCCTCATGCGTATGAAAAATATGATTCGTGACGATTTTAAACAACGCCTACTGAGCATCCCAGAAAGCGAAACGTTGAAGAAACACACCTTCTTACAACAAGTGCATACCTACTTTTTTGAAGAAGAGAAGGATTTCTTCAAACGTTATGGTGGCATAGATGAAACACGGAAAACCGAGGATCTGTTGCAGGAGTTGCAGACGAATTTGTTGGAGGATTGGAAACGTTTGCTAGTAAAGACAGGCGAAGAAACGATTGCGCCACAAGTTATCCAGCAGATGCAAGAGGCTATGGGAAACGTAGTTGCGATGGCGCTCAAGCCTGGAGCGTGTGCTACACACCAGGTGAGTCGTAAAGGTGAAATGGCGGTACAGGTGGAAGTTCAACAGGAGCAACAGGTCGAGGTTCAAGTCGAAGTCGAAATGTTGGTTCAGCGAGAGGTAAACGTTGAAACCTATGATCCCTCTCGGGTGGAAAAATGTTTTGTGGATTGGACGGTCAGTGAAACAGGAGACATCATCAACACTGGGGATATGGATCCAGCCTTTTTACCCTTGCAGCAGATGTGCCTCTCTGAGGATATAAAGACACCGAATTTCAGTATAGACATTGTGGCTAGCCAGAATTATCACACCACTTATGAAGGACAGACGAAACGTGTGGGCATGTTCTTGAAACCAGTCCATGCGATGTTGTTTATCAAAGAGGGCGAAAAGCTAAAATGCATTTTGTTAACCCAAAAAGAATGTGATCACTTATGCGCAAATCGATCCGTTGGTGCGACTTGGTGGATCACGACGACCCAACATACCACGTTGTCGGGCAAGCCGCCTGCAGCGATTCGTGACAATCCCACCTATCAATCGATGATCGAGCAAATTCGCTTTTTCAATGGGGAATTTCAATTGTTGCTGCGTCGTGATTCAACACTGTCATGGCTAGAAGAGGACACTCAAGACAAATTGGCGTATTTCAAAAAGCATTTGCAACCTTGTCGAGAAGTCTTATCGGCGGACGCATCTGCTCTGTATAACTATTTTTTATTGAGTCAACAACTATTGATAACAGTAGCGAAAACGCCTTGGGAGGATAGGACTCAATGTGATTTGGCATCGATTTATAGAGGATCCGGGGAATCAAATATTCGAGAGTACAAAGCCATAGCGGCAGCTTTTCAAGCGACAACGCTTCATTGGCAAGAGGTGTTGGACTGTACCGAGTATTGTCAGAAATATCATGTGCCCACTGCAGGTGCTGGTTACTTGCGTCGATATATGGTGCAATTAGGGGCTTTGAATGCCTTGGTGTCTTGTTTTAAGATCATGGATTTCACAGGCGTGTCAGAGGATATCAAACAGTCTTTGATAGCGCTGAGTCCTGAGTTAGAAACCCTTCTCCCGCCAGCTCATCCCACAGAAAAACAGGCCTATGATCTCGTATGTTTTCTTTTGCAAAGATTACCGATGTGCAGTGGACATCCTGATTTATTGCGAGTAATGGCTAGCAATCCATTGTTTTATAGTGATGTCAACTTACCGAAGCCCTTCGTTTCTGACATGCTCCTGGCAATGGCCACCCAATCTTTTACGCCTAAAGACAAATACCTCGAAGTCATGACAAAGGTTGCAGGGCAGGTGATCAGTTCGAATATCCTTCAAGCCTTTTTGGCAGACAGGAGCCTGTCATTGCCGTTGTTGTTAGAGCTCATAGCATCTTATGAATTAAATGAGAAACACATGGAGCTCATCATCAAACGAACCTCTGATCTGGGCTCACAGGCTTTGTTTGATCTGTTGGTGAGTAAATTACAGACCGCACGGTCGGTGCAAGCACTTAAAGCACACCCCATGTACGCACGCATGACTTTAGAGCAAGTTCAGCATTTGATGAATACCACTGAGCAGGATGAGATGATTACCGAATACCTGCAGCATCCCAGGGTAGATGAGGCGACAAAGCGTGCGGTCGTTGAACACAAGCATATTGCGGAAGGAAGTCTGGCATGGATAGCTGAAAGTACCACAAGCTATGAAACCTTAGCGCCTATTTTGCAACACCAAAGGATGCAAGAGGCCAGCGTTGAGCGGGATCGGGTGTACCTGGTCATGGTTACGAATGCCATCACGCCAAAAGAAACTTTAGTGACACTAGCCCCTAAACTTCGAGACGATGCAAGTATTGTAGCGCTATTATCACGAGAAGATATGAAGGTTCCTGATGCCATTGGCGATGGGATCATCAGGATTCTCATCGTTAATCCCAATACGTCTATGGCGGCTTTGTTGATGATCATCAACAAAGCCTATGACAAGGTGGCAATGAGTGCCATATTAGAACGTGCCGACATGAACAGCCTTAATGATCAAAACTTAAGCGTTTTTAAGTGTTTGGTAGAGCATCCAACGATGCAGGAATTATCAACACTTGTGCGTTTGATTGGTCTTATGAAAGATTCACCGGCTTTTCCTCTTGAATTGTTAGAGCGATTGTCTCAAACGGAAGGGCTTTCTCTCGAGACGAAGACCATGATTGTCAATCATCCTAATGCTTCTGTGACTGTTTTACGTCGGATGCTTTCACAGGATGAAAACGAGGCGATCTTGAAGCTTCTTTTGGTTCACCCAGATCGTAATAAGCTTCAGGTGGATGAGCTGTTGCTACAAAGATTTTCGCCACTGTTGGATAGACTGAAAGAGACGCAGTTCTTTGAAAATGATACTTCATTGGATCAATGGATTGCCTCTCAGCAACAAAAGATCGGCAAGATGACAAATGCCGATGAGATAGCTCTCATGGAAAGGAAGTTTGAATTACAACATGAGCTGATGAACTCGCCGGAGGTCAAAGCGATCGCTTCCGCGATGTGTCAGCTCGAGCGAGCTGGAAAACATGAAGAATTACAGAAATGGCAACAGTTGCTCCGGGAAGCGCCTTTGGAAGAGCGTCAGCGCATGAGGATTGTCAGCCCATCGACTTGGTCCTTTTTTTCTTCAAGCGCTGTTCAAAAGAAGGAGGGCGATGAATTGTTGTTTTCCCTTCGACGTCTTGGAATGTCCTCATTGAAACAGCAAGCCAAAGCGGATTGGGATCATTTGTTTGCAGAGTGTCATCGGGCAAATCCTCAGATAAAAAAAGCATTATTGATAGCTCAAATCCAATACGTCATTCATCATCTTGAAGAAAAACAAGAATCAGTTCAGCTGCCGGATCCTTCTGTGGATGCGGTTGTAAGCTCGTTTAAGACCTTGATTTCACATTTTGAAAAAGGGGATAAGCATCAACTTCAAACCGCAGTATCTGATGTGCAAAGCAAGATGCAAGCGGCCAACAAGGGGCCCTTGGTGAGTAAATTCAGATCTTTTCAAGGATTCCTCCAAATATTACATGATGCTTGGATGGCGATTAAATTTTGGGAAGCGCCAGAAAAGCGGCAAACCTACTTTGACAAACACAAAACAAAGTCACATCATTTACTGATCCATTTAGATGAACGATTAATGGCTCTTTCCCAGGAACCACGCAGGGATAAAAGCAATGAATAGAACGCACGGTATAGCTCACATTCTTATTTTAGGAGGACATGTAATGCCCAAATTTCATCCTAATGATCCTTTGCTCGGTGGGCGCGAATTATTTTTCCTAGGCCAACAGAGCCTACAATGGCGAGTATGGTCGGAATGAGCACCTCAAAAGAAGGGTGGGTGAACTCAAATAGAAGGATAAGGGCTGTGATGGGCATACTTTGGGCCTCGGCTAGAAAAACCGTAGCGCCTATCAGAGCATAAGCGCCCAGTTCTGAAGGGGGGGCAACCTCGTTCCAAAGACCACCGAATACCATTGCAAGTAATGCACCATTCGCAAGAGATGGGGTTAATAGCCCACCTTGTGCGCCAGCCCATAGACTTGACCATACTGTAAGCGTATGCAAAATGAATATTATTGCAGCCAATCCGATCCCCAAGCGCGCATCAAAAGCAAGTTGCGCTGGACTTTTGCCATTGCCAAGGAGTTCAGGAAAGGCAATGGCTAAAACGCCGATGAGGATGAAATTAAGCAGGCAGAACACAGGTAACTTCCAATGGTGCGGCATGTGTTGGTGAGAAAGATCGGCGATTTTTTTAAACCAATAAGCAGAAAGTCCAAAAAGTGGGCCTGCTAAAATGGCCCAAATCGCCAAAGATAGGTTGATGGAAAAATGAGGGAGATGGTATTGTGGCACATTGCCAAGGCCAATCCAGGAGATAACGACCGCGATAAATGAGGTGGCGAGCGCTGGGAAAAGGGCAGAAGGGCTCCAGGTGCAGAGTAACACCTCTAGAACATAGACAGCACCACTCAAAGGGACATTATATACTGCCGCCAAACCAGCCCCTGCACCACAAGCAAACATGATTCGTGTATCGATGGGGCTAAGGTTTGCAAAAGCTGTGAGCTTACTTGCGATAAGCGCACTGAGCTCTCGAGGAGCTACTTCACGCCCCAACGGTGAACCTAAAGCCCCACCATCCAAACCCGGCCACCAAGCCGCAGAGGATGAGCACCAACACACGACGGAGTGACGAAGAAGCCCTAACACCTTCGAGAAAGCTTTCACTGCTTACCAATGTATCTATGGCATACCCAAAGGCTAGGTGTTGGATGAAGTGTAGCAATAAAGCTAAAAACATGCCCGACAGCCCAGACGTGATTCCAACCGATAGGGTTACCCAACACAGTGTGGTGATGTGGGATTGGATCTGTTTTTCTGGCAAGAATGTCACGGCTTCTTTCTCGTCCTGTTTAAGATCACATCTTCGTTGAAAATGAGATTGGAGTCTACTTATATGGAGTTTGGACAGTGTGCTGCGGCACACTGTCCAAACTCCAGTACTGCGCCCACTATAAAATAATGTTATAGTTTTATTGTGTTGTATGGATGGATCGCAAGTATCACGTGATGGCGTTGATAGAGGCGTCATACTTGTACCTTAAACAATGAACAAGGAGACAGCATGAATACAGTTTATTTAGCGACCGTGTTGGGTTGGTATATGGTGGTATTTGGGCTTTTGCTATCGGTGAAGCATGTCGAGACAAAGGCTGCCATGGAAGATGTCTTGGCGCACCGTGGGCAGTATTTTATGTTGGCCATCATGACCCTTTTATTGGGATTATTGTTGGTGGTGAGTCATAACCTATGGATCATGGCTTGGCCTGTGGTTGTGACAGTGTTTGCTTGGTTGGTCTTGTTAGGTGGGGTGTTTCGATTGTTTTTCCCAGCCGCTAGCATTAAAATGGGTCAGGATTTTTTAAGACACCCCATGAAGATGAAAGTTATGGGCGTTGTGTTTTTGCTTGTGGGTATTTTTTTGTTGTATCATGTGCTTCATTTACGTCATCTGACTACGGTGATTTTTTAGTTTTGCGATCCTGACCGTGAGTGTCAGTTATTTTGCTCCCGATCCATAGCATTCACGGTTGGATTTTTTTAAGATAATCTTATGTCTGTGTCAGAAATTGTGATCCCCAAACGCCAAAGTTTGTTGCGCGCAACCTCATTGGTGTCTATCATGACGTTGATATCACGTATGCTAGGCTTTGTGCGGGATATGGTCATTGCAAGTTTATTTGGCGCACAACCTGGCATGGATGCTTTCATTGTGGCCTTTAAAATCCCTAATTTCATGCGTCGTTTGTTTGCAGAAGGGGCTTTTTCTCAGGCGTTCGTTCCAGTGCTTGCTGAATATCAAAAAACGCGAACGATGGCTGAGGTGCGTCTTTTTTTAGCGAGAATTGCAGGTACTTTAGGGACGGTTCTTTCGCTTCTGACCATCGTTGGCGTGTTTGCAGCGCCCGTGATTATTTTCCTTTTTGCCCCTGGATTTTCTCATGATTCCAGTCGACAGATGCTGGCTACTGAGATGTTACGCTTGACCTTTCCTTATCTGATGTTGATTTCATTGACAGGCATGGCGGGTGCTATTTTAAACACGTATGGTTATTTTGGTGTACCTGCCATCACGCCTGTTTTGCTAAACATCAGCATGATTGCATCGGCCATCTATTTGAGCCCACATTTTCAAGTGCCCGTCGTGGCCTTGGCCTGGGGGGTGCTGATTGCAGGGGTTTTACAACTGCTGTTTCAGATCCCTTTTTTGTTTCATCGACGGTTATTGGTCAAACCTAAATTGCTGATGAGTGATCCTGGGGTTCGTCGAGTGATGCATCTGATGGTTCCTGCCTTATTTGGCGTGTCTATTGCACAGATTAATTTATTGGTGGATACCGTCTTCGCCTCATTTCTACACGTGGGAAGCGTGACTTGGTTGTTTTATACCGATCGGTTAACGGATTTTCCACTGGGCGTATTTGGCGTTGCAATTGCCACGGTGATCTTACCCCACTTATCTAGGCGTCATGCGGAACAAAATAGTCAGAATTTTTCGCGTGCCATGGATTGGGGCTTACGTTTGCTACTTTTGATTGGGTTGCCTTCAAGTTTGGGGCTTGCTTTATTCTCTATGCCTCTCATTGCCAGTTGCTTCGCTTATGGCCATTTTACAGTGTTTGATTTGATGCAGACTCAAAAAAGTTTGATCACCTTGGGATTAGGCGTGCCTGCGTTCATGCTGGTGAAAGTCTTGGCTTCTGGGTTTTATGCGCGTCAAGACATCAAAACGCCGGTCAAAGTGGGGGTCATCGCTATGATCATCAACACGCTCTTTTGCGTGCTCCTTATTAAACCTTTAGCACATGCAGGGTTGGCTCTAGCATCATCTATTGCAAGTTATGCCAATTGTGGGATTTTATTGATATTATTGTTGCGACGAAATATTTATGTTCCCCAACCTGGATGGTTACGTTTTGTGATTCAATTGTTGGTTGGTAATATGATGATTGGATTCTATTTATGGACTGTTTTAGGTGATATGTCTTTTTGGCTATCAAAGCCCGCCGTGTGGCGACTAAGTTTGGTCGTAGGGCATGTGGCGGTGGCGGTTGTGATATATCTTATTACTTTAAGAATTTGCGGGATACGAATCGCGCAATTTCGTGGACAAATGAGGGAGAATTGATGCGTGCTCTAAATTGTTATCAAACCTGTGATGAGGGGACTACGCCGTTAGTTTTTCTCTCCGAGGCAGAGTGCTTGAGTGGTTTACCCGCCCTCACAACGTTTGAGCGCAATGCTTTGCTCACTCAATCTTTTAAGGGACGAATTGGGGATATTGGACTGATTTTAAATCAAGAGGGTGGGATGTGCAGAGGATATGTGGGTTTTGGCGATCATCGTTCTGATGCATTGGCTATCTCTGCTGTTTCAAATCGTCTCCCTGAAGGATGTTATCGATCAGAAGAGCTTCTTTCACAATCCGCAATGGTGGCTTGGTCGCTTGCGCAATATCAGTTTGACAGATATAAAAGCAAGGATTTGTTGCCCCGTGTTCTGTCTGTTTGTGCTAAGGTTTTGCCAGAGATTTTGGCCGAAGCCGATGCCATTTTCTTGGTTCGCGACTTGATCAATACCCCCACCAATGATTTAGGGCCGGCAGAATTGGCTGATGTTTTAGAAAAAATGGCCACAGAGCATGGCGCTGAATTTGAACAATGGGAAGGAGAGGACCTTCGCGTACAATTTCCAGCAATTCATGCCGTAGGTCGAGCCGCAGCAGCAGCTCCAAGGCTTCTATCATTGCTGTGGGGAGAAGCCCATCACCCCAAAGTGACTTTGGTGGGCAAGGGTGTTTGTTTTGATTCAGGTGGTTTAGACATCAAACCCTGCTCTGGCATGCGTTTCATGAAGAAAGATATGGCGGGTGCTGCACACGTGATGGGGTTAGCCCAATGGATGATGACGCAGCATTTGCCCATTCGCTTACAGGTTTTGATCCCGGCCGTTGAAAACGCCATTGATGCTGAGGCATATCGTCCGGGGGATGTGTTAACCATGCGTAATGGATTGACCGTCGAGGTTCATAATACCGATGCTGAGGGTCGATTGGTCTTAGCCGATGCGTTGGTGAAAGCTTGTGAAGACAAGCCTGAGGTGATCATCGATTTTGCCACATTAACAGGTGCCGCTCGTGTTGCTGTAGGGACCGAGATTTCGGCAGTGTTTAGCAATAATGATAAATTGGTACAAGCACTGGAAAAATCGGCACTTATGGTGGACGATCCGATTTGGCGCCTGCCTTTATTTGCAGGTTATGAGGAGTTGTTTGCCTCAAGTATTGCCGATGTGTCAAATGCGAGTGAAGCGCCTTATGGTGGTGCCATCACTGCTGCCTTGTTTTTACAGCGTTTTATTACAAAAGATGTGCCTTGGGCGCATTTTGATATCATGGCTTGGAATGTGGGATCTAAACCCGGGAGGCCTGAGGGAGGGGAAGCCATGGGATTGCGGGCTGTTGGGTATTATTTGTGTTCGCGCTATGGGGCGAGGGCCGACTCAATTTCATGTGTGTGAAGTTCGCATCCGTTGGCGCGGTACTCCCGGTAATGATCTCGGCCGATTTCAATGGCTGGTTCATCTGCCGCGATGATTTCCATGATTCGACGAAATTGTGAAAAGAAAGGGGGAATGGTGGCGCATAGATTAAGCAAAATGTCACGAAATCCATGAGGCTTTTCGGTGCCTATTTGGATAGGGGGTGGCGGTTCAGGGCCTTCGCCTTGCAAATGATGGGGGATAAAGCTTAACTCTTTGAAGGTCCAAAGTAATTCATCGAGGTTTTCGGCAAAGGCAAGGGAGTCGCAAAGTACAAAAACACGGTGACCGCGGAGATAGGCTTTTTCCAAAAGACGACAAGCAATGAGCATTTGTGCTTTTGGATCTGGATCAAGGGATAGGTAAAAATCAATCCTACATTTTGTCATGGGGTTTGCAATAAAAAGGGATAGTGTACTCGCAGACCAAGAATAATTCTAGTACTCTTTCGAGACAGGCCGTGTTGATTTTTCGTTATTTAGCCAAAGAAGTGTTATCAACGCTCGTTGCGCTTACAGTGATTTTGTTGCTAATTTTTATGTGTAATCAATTCATCATCTACTTGAATCGTGCAGCTAATGGTCAAATTCCTGCGGTGTTGCTCTTGAAGTTGATGATGCTTGAATTGCCAACCATGCTTGGGTTGTTGTTGCCCCTTGGGTTTTATGTTGCCCTATTGGTGGCCTATGGTCGACTCTATGCTGAGAGTGAGATGACGGTATTGAGAGCCTGTGGGTATGGCCCTTGGCAATTGATGAAGCATACGTTGACCATATCGTCATTTGTAGCCCTTTTGGTGTTGGTGATCATGTTGTGGGCTAGTCCGTTGGTGGCGATTGAGCGCGCGAAATTGTTGCGTGCCACAGGAATTCAAACGATGATTCAACTGATTGTCCCGGGTCGGTTTCATGCAGCTTCTGGCGGGCATGTGGTTTATTTCGTGGGCTCAATGAATCGAGCACATACTCGAGCGAGTCATGTGTTTTTGGCGCGCCTTGTGCCAAAACAAGGGCAAGAGCAATGGCAAGTGATGTCAGCGGATTCGGCCTATGCAGAAACAGGTCCTGAAACGAAGGAAGATTTTTTGGTTTTGAAGGATGGCAAAGCCTATGAAGGACAGCCAGGACGGGCGGATTATCAAGTGGCTGAATTTGAGCAGTATCAAGCGCGTTTGCCACATCCCTCTCTTGAGATTGTCGGCGATATTCGGACACACAGCACGTCAAGTTTGTGGTCTATTAAGACGCCTAATTTGAATCAAGCCGCTGAACTGCAGTGGCGTTTTTCAATTCCTTTGATGGTATTGGTACTCTCACTGGCAGCTGTACCCTTGAGTAGGGTTAATCCTCGTGCAGGTAAATACGCCAAGTTACTTCCAGCGCTTATTTTTTTTATGATTTATGCTAATTTTATGTTTGTGGCACGGGGTTGGTTTGTCAGTGGAAAATCTCCCATGGTGTTTGGGATATGGTGGATTCATGGGGTGGCCGCTTTGGTAGGATTGTGGCTCATTTGGCGAAACCATGTGAAACTATCATGAGAATACTGGATCGCTACATTGCCAAAACGGTATTAGGTGCCATAACCTTAGTGGTTTTGATGTTGGCAGGCCTGCAGATTTTTATTTTATTGGTGAGTCAACTGGATGTGATTGGCAAAGGAGACTATGGCCTTTGGCAGGCAGTCTGTTTTGTGTTTTTACAAACCCCTTATCAAGTGTATTTGTTTTTTCCTATGGCGAGTTTGCTCGGTTGTTTGATTGGTTTAGGGATTTTGGCCGATCACCGAGAGTTGGTGGTGATGCGCGCTTCAGGGATGTCAGTGTGGCAAATCACGGCAGCTGTATTGAAAGTGGCGCTTTTGGTGACGGTGATGGTGACCCTTGTTGGTGAAATATGGGTGCCAAAGCTTGTCCATTTTTCCAATGAACAAAAAATCCAGGCCTTAAACGATGGCCAAGCCTTACAGACCCCCACTGGAGTGTGGTTGCGATATCGTCGAGATTTCATCACGATTGGTTCTGTGTTGCCAAATGATGTTCTGATGCAAGTGGTTCAATTTCATTTTGATAAAACCTACCATTTACGAATGGCGCGTAAAATAGACAAAGTAGATCGCTTGAATGGTCACTGGCGTGCTTTAGGTATAGCGGAGACGGTTTTCCTTGATGATTCAACGGTCACTAAAACCCTCGATCAGCAGATTTGGGATGTTCCGATCCATCCAGACATTTTGGCCATCACAAGCCACACTCCTGATGAGCTCCCTTTAAGCGAATTGAGTCAATATCACCATACCAAAGGGATGAGCCGACAGGTGGCCTACACTTACCGATTGGCCTATTTTCAACGTCTCGCTCAGCCGCTATGCACTCTGGTGATGATGCTTCTTTCAATCCCTTTTATTTTTGGCCCATTGCGACAGTCAACGATGGGTTCTAAAATATTGGCAGGGGCTTGTGTGGGTTTTGGCTTTCACATCCTGAATCATTTTTTTGGGCCAATGAGTCAGGTCTTCCAATGGCCCCCCGTGGTCGCAGCGTTCGGGCCCATGGGCTTTTTTGCTTTGTTAGGCGTGTATTTGATGAGAAGAGTTCGGTAGGAAGTTATTTCGCTCCCGATCCTTATTTCGCTTCCAAACTCAACCATTCGGTCAATGCTTCGATGATAAGACGTGCTTGGGCGTCGCTTGAAATGTTGAACTTTGATTTTTGCCAATATTGGTTGTTGCGTTTTTGATAGCGTCTGATGGAATATTTGACGGGGCTATAGGCTTTCGTTGCTTTGTCCATGTCTTGATATCGATAAAGAATGGTGGTCCAGGCGCCTTTGGACAAAACATGTTTCCCCAATTCTTTTGTTACCAATACACCATCCTCGCTGAAAGCAATGGTCAAATCGTCAATGGTCTCGTTCATAGGGTCTCGTCTAAGAAATTATTGAATGGATTGTAGTGTGCCATTTACAAATGTCAAGCTCATTGGGGGCTGATATTGAGCATTTTGATAAATCCATATTTCTGTTTTTGGGTCGCCTGGGATTGCTTCATTAATATAGGTTGAGTTGATGGTGGTGGGCGTTCCGCAAGAATTGTACACATTACTGACATTGTCGCCCATTTGAATGCTGCTCCCTTGACACACGGTAATGGAATTCGTGCTTGACCCATTCACTTGGAAAGCTTTGACCTTGTTATTAACCACATCTACTTCAAGGCTGACGCCTGCACTGGGGCTGGCGCTGGCGAGAGACCATTGGGTATAAAAAGCCGCATTGAGTCCAGGGTACACACTGCCGGGATTAATCGAGTTATAAAGGAGTTGTTGTACCGGCACTTTTTGCGTGGCGGTATGTTTAGACCGCTCTTTGCTCAAGGGTTGTCCGCAGGCATTGATGACTTCATCTTCACTCATTCCAACGTCGATATAGCCTGCATGTTGTGGGCAATAGGTGGGATCAGCGATGGCGGGCACCAAGGGGAATAATAAAATACTTAGAGCAATCAGAATCTGTGTACGCATGAGTCTGTCCTTAAAAGCCTCATCATGGTGTAAGTATAGCATGTATTTGAAAATGGATGACATCTCAAGGTCATACGATCATGTCCGAGCACCAAAAATGGCTCTTCCAATGCGCACCATCGTGCTGCCTGCGCGGATGGCAGCTTCTAAATCATCGCTCATGCCCATAGATAAGGTATCCAAGCTTAGGTTCAGTTGAAGATTTAATTGGGCCAAAAGGTGGGTGGCTCGTAAAAAGGAGAGGTATTGTTGCTGTTCATCAGAGCTGGGTTTTGGAATGACCATTAAGCCGCGGAGGTTCAACCGGGGGCATTTGAGGACATCAGATGCTAAGGTGGTCAGACTTTCTGGAGTAATGCCACTTTTGGTGATCTCATCATCCAGATTAACCTGTAGGCATACATTTAAAGAGGGGAGGGAAGGTGGGCGTCCTTCATTTAATAGGGTTGCGATTTTTGAACGAGATAAGCTGTGGACCCATGAAAAATGACTCGCGATGAGTCGCGATTTATTGCTTTGAAGAGGGCCAATGAAGTGCCAGCAGATAGGGAGGTTTGAGAGTGTTTGTATTTTTTGTGAGGCTTCTTGCCAGTAACTTTCTCCAAAATGGCGTAGGCCTGCATCAAACGCTTTCGAGAGTTCTTCAGCGCTTTGGCCTTTACTCACCGCGAGAATCTGAACATCACCTGGGTGGCGATGTGCGGCATGTTCTGCGTCCTGAACGCGTTGTAAGATTTTGGTGATGTTCATGTTACTCCATCAGGGTGTCAACGAGTGCGCACAGTATATCTGCTCTTCAATGTTGGCCAATAGGGTTCCTACTTGTCGACTCCCGAATCTGACATTGGCTCGAGCGTTCTTTGTGTTTAAGTAGTGATGCAGAGCGCGGAGAGAGGATGCTTTTTCAGCGGGTGTGATGGCTAAGATGCGCTGTGAAATTCTTGAGTGAAGGGGGTGGGTTGACGGGCTGAACCCCAGGTCTTGGTCTCGATAAATGGCAGTTATCTCTTCAATGGCATAGAGATAGCTACCATCTATGATCAACGGCATGGCTTTGGTCATCCGTTGAAGGAGTAGGGTTTTGTCTTTGATGCAGCTTATGGTTTGTAGGGGGGAAAGTGCCACTTCATGGAAATGTGTTTGCGTTCTTAGTGCATATAAATACAAGCTTGTCGCCACGGAGGTGATGAAATGTACCTCTTCTAAAAAATGAGGGGACGCGGATGAAAAATAATAATCAGCTGAATGGGTGTTTTCATCCAAGGTCATTTGTAAGTTTTCCAAGGCTTTGGTATAGGGAATCATGGCCTGATGAAACGCTTTTAAAGCCTTATCCATCAAGTCAAGTTGTGTATATTTACCCAGACTTTTTTGAATATCAAATGAGCGATGCTTAGCCGGCGCTATGACCTGGGGAAAAAATTCGGATTTTTTGGGTTTCATGGTGACTCACTCCTTGTCTAAGGTATCATATCTTCTGTGATGGCGCACAGTATAGGTTTTATTTGCCGTTGATCTAATCCTCAGTTACTCTAGCATATCGATGGACTAAGATTGAGATGGCATTTATGGATATCGGTGAGCTGCTGGGGTTTACGGTTAAAAATAATTCTTCTGATTTGCATTTGTCGGCAGGTCAGCCACCGATGATTCGTGTGGATGGGGATTTGAGAAAGATCAATTTGCCTGCATTTGAGCACAAAGATATTATAAAAATCATTTATGACATCATGAATGATAAACAACGAAAGGAATATGAAGAGCAGTTGGAGCTGGACTTTTCTTTTGAAATCGCCAATCTCTCACGATTCAGAGTGAATGCCTTTAATCAAGCGCGTGGTGCGGGGGCTGTTTTTCGGACCATTCCTTCTAAGGTGTTGACCATGGAGGATTTGAAGCTACCAGACATTTTTGTAGACATGGCCTCTTTCCCCAAGGGGCTGGTGTTGGTGACTGGGCCCACAGGATCTGGGAAAAGCACGACGCTTGCTGCCATGGTTGACTATATCAATGCGAATCGCTATGACCATATTTTAACGGTTGAAGATCCCATTGAATTTGTTCATACAAGTAATAAATCTTTGGTCAATCAACGGGAGGTTCATCGAGATACCCACAGCTTCAGCGCGGCGCTTCGATCGGCTTTGCGTGAAGATCCTGATGTGATCTTGGTGGGTGAGTTGCGCGATTTGGAGACCATGCGTTTGGCAATGACCGCGGCAGAGACTGGACATTTGGTCTTTGGGACATTGCACACCAACTCAGCCACCAAAACCATCAATCGCATCATTGACGTGTTTCCTGGAGATGAAAAATCAATGGTGCGCTCCATGCTGTCTGAGTCCTTGCAAGCCGTTATTGCTCAAGGGCTGTTAAAAAAAATTGGGGGAGGTCGCGTGGCGGCTTTTGAAATCATGATGTGTAATGGTGCGATTCGAAATTTGATTCGCGAAGACAAAGTGGCCCAGATGTATTCGTCTATTCAAACGGGGCAAGCGCAAGGCATGATGACCTTGGATCAACATTTGACACAGCTGGTGAATGAAAAGTTGATTTCAACTCAGACCGCGCGCGATGTCGCCATCAATAAAACCCTTTTTTAGATGTGAGCTTATATGGAATTGCAAGTCGATAATACGCCTTTTAAGGCTTTGTTTCAGCCTTTGGATCTAGGGCACACGGTGCTTAAAAATCGGATATTGATGGGCTCTATGCATACAGGTCTTGAGGAAGATAAGGAAGGATTACAGCGGTTGGCTGCTTTTTATCGAGAGCGAGCGCTTGGAGAGGTGGGCTTGATGGTGACAGGTGGGTTTTCTCCTAATCGATGCGGGCGATTGGCACCTTTTTCTGCAAAATTAACGAATGCCAAAGAGCAGGCGCGTCATGAGATAGTCACTCATGTGGTTCATGAAGCGGGTAGTAAAATTGCTTTGCAAATGCTACATGCGGGTCGCTATGGATATCACCCGTTTGTGGTGGCGCCGAGTCGTATTAAGTCGCCCATCAGTCCATTTACGCCTTGGGTCATGAGCAAGCGACGCATTGCAAAAACCATCGATCAATTTGCACGCTGTGCTCGTTTGGCGAAAGAGGTGGGTTATGATGGTGTTGAAATTATGGGAAGTGAGGGGTATTTGATCAATCAATTCATCGTGGGTCATACCAATCAACGTCAAGATGAGTGGGGGGGTAGCTTTGAAAAGCGCATGCGATTTCCGGTGGAGGTGGTTCGACGAGTGCGGGAGGTTGTAGGTGAACAATTTATTATCATTTATCGTCTGTCTATGCTTGATCTTATCAGTGATGGCAGCAGTTGGGAGGAGGTCGTACTTTTAGCCAAGGCAGTTGAGGAGGCAGGTGCCAGCCTTATCAATACCGGGATTGGTTGGCATGAGGCGCGTATTCCTACCATAGCCACCTCAGTGCCTGCTGCAGCTTTCAGTTTTATTACCAAACGATTGAAACCTACTATCTCAATACCCATCATCACTTCAAATCGAATCAATACTCCAGAGTTGGCAAATGCCTTATTGGAAGATGGGGTGTCTGACATGATTTCTATGGCAAGACCCTTTCTTGCAGACTCGCAATTTATGCTGAAAGCGCGCCGAGGCGAGAGTCGGGCTATTAATGTGTGTATTGCATGTAATCAGGCGTGTTTGGATCAAATTTTTGTGAATCAAGTGGCCTCATGTTTGGTGAATCCCAGAGCTTGTCGTGAAACAGAGTTGGTCTTTGATGAGGTTAAAAAGCCGAAACGTATCGCGGTGGTTGGTGGTGGGCCTGCAGGCTTAGCTTTTGCTTCGGTAGCCGCATCCAGAGGTCATCACATCACCTTGTTTGAAAAAAGGGAGGTCTTGGGTGGACAATTCCAAATGGCCAAAAATATTCCAGGAAAAGAGGAATTTCAGCACACTTTAACGTATTTTGAAGATCAATTGCTAAGGCATAAAGTAGACGTTAGGCTCTCGACAGAGGGCAGGTGTGAGGAATTACAAGCGTTTGATGAGGTGGTTTTGGCCACAGGCGTTATTCCTCGAATACCCACCATAGATGGCATCGAAAATGACCGAGTGATGACTTATCAAGAGGTGTTACTGAACAAAAAAGTGCCTGGCCAGCGAGTGGCCGTATTGGGCGCAGGCGGCATTGGATTTGATGTGGCCACGTGGTTGACTGCTGAGAAAAATGGACATTTTTATGATGAATGGGGGATTGATGTCACCGGTGCGCATCGAGGGGGCATTAAAAAACCTATGAGGGCATGCAGTCCGCGACAAGTGATTTTGTTACAGCGAAAAGCGGAGAAGCTTGGCAAG
Source organism: Legionellales bacterium (assembly GCA_026399195.1). Lineage (GTDB taxonomy): Bacteria > Pseudomonadota > Gammaproteobacteria > Legionellales > Legionellaceae > JAPLRK01. The sequence continues at coordinate 11,764 of JAPLRK010000058.1, read as the reverse complement.
AGGCTGGGTAAAACGACAGGATGGATCCACCGTCTTCATTTAAAACATAAAGAAGTGGAGATGCTTTCAGGCGTGACTTATGTGCGGATAGATGAGGAAGGCTTACATATCCTCATCGATGACAAACCACGGCTTCTTGCGGTGGATTCAGTGATCATCTGCACGGGGCAATTGTCTCTGAAATCTCTTTTTGAACCTCTAAAGCAGCGTGGAAAACCCGTACATCTCATTGGAGGTGCATACAAGGCACTAGAATTAGATGCACGTCACGCGATTGATCAAGCTTCTCGTTTGGCCGCTCTTTTGTAGCAAGAGGAGGTGGGAAAATTCATTCTGATGGGTTATACTGTGCACGCGCCTATGGGTCGTTAGCTCAGCTGGTAGAGCAGGAGACTCTTAATCTCTTTGTCGTAGGTTCGATCCCTACACGACCCACCATTCGAAATATTGGACTCGACGTGACTGAGTTTCCTGGTTACTAGACTTTGGACAACCAGCGATCTAATACTCGGGATCGTATTAGATCGCAGTTTGTCCAAACTCCAGTGGTTATGCTAAACTGTAATAATATATGTATATGGTGATTCATATGTGTGCAGCGACAGTAAGACATTTTGATGCATTAGCGTTTGTAAAACGCTCAAAAGAGTTGGGGGTCAAAGAAGACTTGGCCGAATATCAAGCAAGACAACTTGATCAACTTATTGACATTGCCATGGCTATCAATAAAGAGGAATTTAATACCCACGAGCTAGCAACTAAGACCGACATAAAACAACTTGAAGTTGATTTAAAGACCGACATAAAACAACTTGAAGTTGATTTAAAGACTGATATAAAACAACTTGAAGTTGATTTAAAGACCGATATAAAACAACTTGAAGTTAAAATAGAGCAGTATCGTTATGATGCCTTGAAGTTTACTGTGTGGACTGGCATAGGTGTTACGGTATTTTTAAGTGGATTATTGGTGAAAGGATTCCACTGGCTAACTTAAGTTTCACTGGCCTATTCAATGACATGTCCCATCTTAATTTAAGGATCGGGCGCTTGATTTAGATGAGCCTTCCGAATAACTTTCTTCCTTATCCCCTTCTCCCCAGACATGGGGGGAAGGGGCGTGCAGGGCGGATGAGGGGATTTCCTGCAAGTTATTTGATGAAGTGGTGCACGTACGTGCTTGAGATGCTTTTGAAGAATTGGAGCATGAAGTGCCCCGCTCTAGAAAGTAATAATCACTTCCCGATTCCCTGCCCAGACGAATATTTGATATAATGAGTGTATTCCTTCGCATAATCTGGTATCATACTGGACATTTTTTACATTCATTCATCTGTTTTAGGATGATATCAGGATACTTATGACCCAAGAATTCACCCGTTTTGCTGAGCTTCAATTATCTGCCGAGTTACTGCAGGCCTTGGAAGATTTAAATTTCCATACGCCCTCTCCTATACAACAACAAGCGATCCCTAGGCTGTTGGAGGGGCGGGATCTTATTGGGCAGGCGCAGACGGGTACAGGGAAAACGGCGGCTTTTGCGCTGCCTATTTTGCAGCGTTTGTCTAAGGAGGCTTCTGGCCCACAGGCACTGATTTTGGCGCCTACGCGGGAGTTAGCCATTCAGGTGGCGGCTCATTTTGAAAGCTTGAGCACTCATCGGCCATGGGTTCGAGTGACTGTTTTGTGTGGTGGACAAGATTATCGACCGCAGTTGACTAGTCTTCGTGATGGTGCGCAAATTGTGGTAGGAACGCCAGGACGAATTCTTGATCACCTCGACCGAGGAACTTTGAAGTTGAGTCAGTTGAAGTCATTTGTGTTGGATGAAGCGGATGAAATGCTGAAGATGGGTTTTATTGAGGATGTGGAAACCATTCTTGAAAAATTACCTGCAGAAAAACAAATTGCATTGTTCTCGGCAACGATGCCGCCCAGAATTCGACAAATAGCACAACGTTATCTTAAAGATCCCGTTTCTGTTGAGATTCGTATGGATACGGCGACCGTTAAAAGCACTGAGCAGCGTTTCTTGTTCGCTGCCGTGTCACAAAAACCTGAGGCTTTGCTGAGAATTCTGGGGGCAGAAACTTGCCAAGGCGTCATCGTGTTTGCTCGTACCAAAAGCAGCACTGAAGAAATTGCCGAGATTTTATTGAAACATGGCCATCGAGCTATGGCGATACATGGTGATTTGACCCAATCGTTGAGAGAAAGAATCATTGTGCAGTTCAAACAAGGGGTTATTGATGTGTTGGTGGCAACTGATGTTGCAGCACGTGGTTTGGATGTGGACAGAGTGACCCATGTCATCAATTACGACATGGCTCATGATTGTGAAACTTACGTGCACCGGATTGGCCGTACGGGTCGTGCTGGCCGCAGTGGGATCACCATCTTGTTTGTGACTCCAAAAGAATCACGGATGTTAACCATATTAGAGCGTCACACTCGTCAACGTATTGAAAAGATCAACATCCCAAACGATCACATGATTCAAGAGGCCAAGCAAAAACAATTTATGGCCAATATCAGTGAGCGTTTGCAGCATGAGTATTTGCCTTCTTATCGCCATATGATTGAAGCTTATCTTAAAGAAAACGATGTTTCGGCCGTTGATGTAGCTTCTGTTCTGGCATTGCTATTGCAGAAAGATAAAGCATGGAAACATGAGATTTCATTACCCAAACCTGAGCGTTTTGTGAAGGAAGCACGCGTTAGGAGGAGTGATTCTCACAGAGCTCCCAGTCCAATTCGAGCTGTAAGTAGTGAAAACAAACGTCCCAGAGCTGATTATCCTCAGGAGTTATTCCGGATTGATGTGGGGCGTGTGCATGGTGTGAAACCCGGCAATATCGTAGGTGCGATTGCTAATGAGGCAGGTCTTCAAAGCCGATTCATTACTGGCCTGAAAATACATGATGATCATTCAACCGTGCGCCTACCCAAAGGCATGGCCAAAGAGGTCGTTCATGATCTCAACAACGCCTGGGTTTGTGGACGACAGTTAAAATTGACATCGTTGGGTATTGCATAACTCTGTGCTTTTGGTGGGCAATTGTACTGTGCACAGTATAATTGTCCATCCAGTTAACATATGGGCTCAAAAAAATTGATCATGCTCCTATTTCAAGACTATACTGTTCATCGGTCATTACAACAACGGTCTTGAATCACTATGAAAATTATTGCCATCCTTTTTGCTTTCTTATTTTCAGCTCTCGTATCAGCACAGCCGCTTAATCAGTTTATTGTGTTTGGGGATAGTTTGTCTGATAACGGGAACTTGTATGAGTATTTGAAACATCAATTGCCCACCTCGCCGCCTTATTTTAAAGGACGATTTTCCAATGGTCCGGTTTGGATTGAGCTACTAGCCAAATCTTATTATCCAACGACGGGTAAAGATCATCTGTTGGATTACGCTTTTGGTGGGGCTGGTGTGATGGAGGGTGATGATAGTGATGATGGATTTTTTACCTTGACTCGTGAATTGGACAGCTATTTCTTGACGAATGATGATAAAGCTTCCCCGAACAGTATGTATGTCGTATGGATTGGAGCTAATAACTATCTTGCGGTTCCTGATGATGTTGAGAAATCCTTGAAGGATGTGATGCTTGGGATTGAGCATAGTTTGGTGCGCTTGGCTGATGCTGGGGCAAAACATATTCTGGTGGTAGATCTCCCTGACTTGGGGTTGACGCCTGCAGCGCGCGATTTTGATGCGGTGGATGTTTTGACTTATTTATCCTTGGAGCATAATGCGAGATTAGAGCAAAAGGTCAATGAGCTTCGAAATCGTTATCCAAATGTTGAATGGTACTTTTTTGATGTGAATGAGTCATTTTCAGACATGATTTATTCGCCTGAAAAATATGGGTTTACCAATGTGCTAGGCACCTGTTATGAAGAAGCTGTTGACGGCCTAAAATCTCATCACTCGATTTTAAAAATGGTTTCTACTGTAAAGCCTAAGGCTCATTTATCGGGTGACGCTTGTCAGGGATACTTGTTTTTTGACCCTGTTCATCCTTCCGGAGCAGCACATCAATATATGGCAGACAAAACTAGGCAGCTGCTTGATAAGCATGGGGTTGTGTTCGATTAGGAGATCACCATCCCCGAGACTCACAAATTTGTTGATAGGCTTTGCTGATGGCTTGTGTTTTTTCAGTAGCTATTTTTAACATTTGTTCCGGCAAGCCTTTGGCAACGAGTTTATCAGGGTGATTTAGGCTCATCAGTCGTCGATAGGCGCGTTTGATTTCAGTCTGTGTGGATTTATGGGTGACGTTGAGTAGGGCATAGGCATGGTCTAATGTTCCATAGGATCTGTGGCCATGTTGCTTTTGGTGGTTAGATGAAGCGTTGCCTTGATAGCTTGTGTCACTTGCATAATCGTCGTAAAACCGATATTGGTTGGGTAGTGGGGCAAAGCCCATGGTTTTGAGAATGGTGTTGAGGATGTGTTGTTTTTTAGCCGAAAGTCCATCCACGTTGGCCGCGCGGTATTGGATATCTATGAAGAGCTTTAACAATTGTGGGTTATCATGCAAGGCGCTTCTAAGACGAATGATCACCTGGTTTAAATGAAACTCTGGCTTTTTTCCTTCATTAAAATAAAATTGAGCCGATTTGATCTGCTCTGCATTGAGTTGCATTTCTTGCATTAATGTTTTCGCCAGGTGAATTTCATGTTCGGACACTCTACCGTCCGCTTTTGCGATGAGGCCCATGACGGAAAAAGTCGCGTCAAAAAAGATCTTTTGTACCGATTTCCGTTTTTCTGCGTGATAATGCCAATGTGGGCGGGTATCGTGAAGGAACAAGCCTTTGTCGAAAAAATTGCCAATCAAAATTCCAAAAAAAGCCCCTGCAGGCCCTGCAGCCATATATCCAAAAAGTGCACCTATGATTTTGCCCCACCACGCACCATGAGAGAAAGATTGACGAAAGTTCATATGATGATTTGCCTGATCGATTAATTGAAATTTTTTGTTCGATCATACACTGTTTTAGTGTATGCTTTTAGTGTTGGATCATTGGGCGAAAATTTATGCCAGAAGTTTTAGTCATCGGAGGAGGGGTTGCAGGTTTTGGGGCAGCACTTGAATTGGCTGAACGCGGTTATCAGGTGAAGATCATTGAAAAATCTCTATTGGGATCTGGGGCAAGCGGTAGAAATCCAGGTCGTATGGGGCATGGTTTTCATTATGTAAATGTTGAAACAGCTATTATGTATTTGCGAGCGAGTATTCAGGCTCAGAGGAAATACCCACATTATGTGGTCGGCAGAGAGCTCCCTAACAATCACCCCATCCGGCACGGTCGTTTTTTTATCACCAAAGATTCTGATAATAGACCTCAACAAATTCTTGCCACCTATGAAAAAATCAAAGAAGAATATATTCGCCTGATTGCCGAGGATCCAGCAAATGAGGTGTTTGGGCCTCCGGAGCACTTTTTTCGCATATTGACGCCCTCGGAGTATGAAGGTCAGGTCAATTCTGAACGAGTGCTGTGTGGGGTGGAAACAGCCGAGCATCTTTTTGATTTTGGGGCGTTTCTTAAAGATATGCGAAAAACCATTCTTTCAAACCCTAACATCACCTTGTATGAGCAGTCTAAAGTTGAGCATATTGAACGAGGTAGATCGAGTCAACCAAGATTTACCCTTCATGTGAAGGACACTGGCAGTGCCACCCCTCAAAAGAAGGTGTTTCAAGCGGATTATTTGGTAAACTCCACTTGGCAAAATATCGAACAGTTGAATGATGAGCTTGGGATTGGCATGCAGCCAGGTGCAAGAACAAATCGTTTGAAAACTTTGTTGGTGGTCAAGTTGCCTGAATCGCTCTTGAATGCCCACTCCATGTTTTTTTGTATGGGGCAACACTGCATGTTTTCAAATTTAGGGCAGGGTTATGGGATGATGACTTTTGCTGAGGTCACTAATATGGAGACCTCTACAGGATTAACCTTGAGCGCTAGGGCCATCCGATTGTTAGAGGGTGGGGTTAGAGCCGATGAATCAGACATCATTGCAAAGAGAATTTTAGCAGGTGTTGCAACCTACATTCCTGACATGGCCAAAGCAGAGGTTCTGGATCTCAAGTTTGGCATTGTTCAAACTGCGGGGGCTTTGACTTTAGGGGATTTGAAAGACCCCAACAGTAGCTTTCATAAAAGGGATTATGATGGCATTCGTGAGGAGCAATTGGGGCTCATCTCAAATCCATGCATGAAATTGTTTTATTTTGTTAGAAATGGGCAGGTGGTCGCAGATATTGTGGATGCTGAGGTAGAGGCTACTGCCAAAATTCGCCAGGACGTTTTAGATATTGTCACCGAAGCCAAAAAGGCTAAGATTCCTATTAAAAAGGATCTTGTGAGAGCCTTTAGCGAGCATTTGGATCGTTCCATCGATTCTAGGAATTTAGACCGTTTGATGAGTACAGGCATGATAGAATCCCTGCTGAAAAAGCAGGTTTTGATGAGTGAATTGAAAGTCGTCACCCAAAGTAAGATGTTGCAAAAAACATTAGATAAAGGGGCCTTACCTCTACAAGATTTCCCAGCATTTTATCTACAAGCAATCTGTGACCTATCCATCGAGTGGGTGGCTACCTTGATTTTGAGTATTAGTTTTGCAACCCTTGCGATTGGGGTCGTGCTATCTATGCCTTTTGCTGTTGCTACAGGGATTACAGCGGGCTTTGGATGGACATTTTTTTCAGGAGATTCGACAAGTGATCCTATCAAAACATCAAAACCACCCCACCATGGCTTGCAAGACCCAGCAACTGAGCTTTTAAAATATAGAGTTAATGAATGAAGGAAGATGATTATTGGCAGGGGCCTGAGTTTATTGATGATTTAATAAACCAGTTGCCTGCTGCTATTTTTTGGAAGAACACACGGTCAGTTTTTCTTGGATGTAATCAATATTTTGCTGATCTGGCGCAATTAGCATCGCCTAAGGACATCATTGGCAAAACTGATTATGACTTGCCCTGGGGGAAGTATGAGAGTGATTTGTATCGGCTAGATGATCAAGAGGTGATGAACAGTGGATTGCCAAAACTTGGGATTGAAGAACCTCAAACCTTGTCAAATGGGCGAGTCATCACATTATTAACCAATAAAATCCCTCTTTTTACCAAACAAAAGGTGTTGGTGGGAATCTTCGGCATCTATCACGATATCACAGCGCGAAAAGAAATGGAGCTCACTCTACAGAAGGCAAAAAATGAGGCCGAAGCGGCCAATTTAGCCAAAACTGAATTTATTGCAAACATGAGTCATGATATTCGTACCCCTTTAAGTGGCATTGTTGGCATGTCAGAGCTTTTGGAGGAGGATGTTCAACATTTGGAGCAGCGGCAGTATGCTCATTGGATCAGAGAGAGTGGTGTTCAATTATTAGGGTTATTAAATGGGATTTTGGATGTGGTTTCTGCATCTCATGTCAGCGAACATGATCTCAATGAAGAAGCTTTTGATTTACGTCTTTGCATTCAAGATATTGTGCAGCTTGAACTGCCCACGACCCAGTTAAAACAGATTGATCTGCAAGTGGACGTTGAAGCATCGGTACCCACCTACATCATCAGTGATAGGACCAAAATTCACCGAATTTTATTAAATCTATTAGGGAATGCTATCAAATTCACCTCTACGGGCAGCATCACCATTCTTGTGAAATGTCTTCTGAGTGACGATGAGAGTGTTCGGTTGTTGTTTTCGGTGAAGGATACAGGCATTGGTATTCCTGAGCAATTGCAAGACAAAGTCTTTGTCCTACAAAGGGACCTATGCGGGACATGGTGTGGGATTACATATTGCTCAGTCATATGTCAAATTATTGGGAGGGGAAATCAAACTGAAAAGCCATATGGGGGAGGGGACCACATTTTATTTTGAATTGAGATGTAAGCGAGGAACTAACCCAAGCGTGGAGCTGCCAGAGTGTGTGTCTGCACTTTCTCATCTACCTTCTTTGGGGAATCTTGTGCCCCATCTTTTATTAGTGGAAGACAACGCTGTGGCTTTGAGGATGGCCGAGGTGACCGCTATGAAGGCAGGGTGTCGTTTTACATCGGCCATCGATGGTGAAACCGCTTTGGATTTAGCAAAATCTATGGAATTTGATTTGATAGCTACGGATATTGGCTTGCCTGGCATGTCAGGGTATGAATTGACGCGAATGATTCGTCAATGGGAGCTCAAGCACCACAAAAAACCAATTCCCATTGTTGGTCTTACAGCTCATGCCAAAGGACAAGGCACGCATGAAGGGATACAGTCTGGGATGAATGCTGTGTTTACTAAGCCTAGTAGTTTGAATATGATGAGAATTATTGTCGATCAATACATTCTTTCAGCTCATCCTCATTTATCGAATCATGGCCTTCAAAATAAGTCACATACGCGAGGAAAACTTGGGTTTGATTTGCCGGATTATGAAGAACAATTGTTTGAATTGGATATCTTTCCCCTGTTGGATCTGAGTGCAGCTATTGAAAGCCTGGGTAATGAAAATCTTTTGCAGGAGATTTTTTCGCTGATGGTGAATCAGGAAATTTCGACTGATTTGTCACAAATCAAAGCGGCCTTTGCAGAAAAAAATTGGGATGCGATTGAAAAATTAGCTCATAAGATGAAAGGTGGGGCCATGTATTGTGGGACGATTCGAATGCAGTTTGCGTGTCAATATCTGGAGCGATACCATAAGGCGGGCTTGGTTTCCGTATTAGAACAATTATATTTCCAATTTATCCAGGTAGTAGAAGACACCTTTCAGAGCATTGAAGAATGGTTAGGATCGGGAGCGAAATAAGGATCGCGCCCGATCTTAAGTCACAGATCCTAGTGTTTGCAGCAGAGATTTGAATACCTTGGGTGTTCCTGCAACCACATCCCCATGAGCCAAGTAGTTTTCACCCCCTTTGAGGTCGCTGATGAATCCACCAGCTTCTTGAATCAATAAACTACCCGCGGCAATATCCCAAGGACGTAAACCAAATTCCCAGAAGCCGTCTAAGCGGCCACTGGCCACATAAGCCAAATCAAGGGCGGCCGATCCTGTACGCCGAATGCCAGCGCAGTTACCGAATAAGGCTTCAAAGGTGGGTAAATAGCGTTTTTTAATGTTTGGATCTCTGAAGGAGAAGCCAGTGCCTAAGAGAGCATGACTGAGTTGTATTTGTTTTGAAACGCGAAGCCGTCGATCATTTAATCGGGCTCCACGTCCACGAGACGCCATAAAACATTCGTGACGTAGGGGATCGAGCACTACGCCATGTTCAATTCGATTCTTGACGCGGACTGCAATAGATACTGAAAAACAAGGAAAACCGTGGAGGTAGTTGCTGGTACCATCTAAGGGATCGATGATCCAGACGGTTTCGGCATCTCCATTTTGTATTCCGCTTTCTTCAGCCATGATCCCATGATCGGGATGAGCTTTCAGGATGGTTTGGATGATCGCTTGTTCCGCTTTGATATCGACCTCACTGAAATAACCTTCATTGGGTTTGGCGGTGATCTTGATGCGATCCAGGTGATCCATGTGGCGCACAATAATATCGCCGGCAAGACGAGCGGCATTGATAGCAATATTCAGTAGGGGTTGCATAGGAAGGCTCGTAAATCAACAGAACCACCGATTGTAGCACACTTTCATAGGACAGAGTATAATCCTCGGATGACATTTGAATCGAAACGTATCATTTTGGTAGCCACCTCTCACCCAGGCAACATTGGCTCTGCTGCACGGGCGATGAAAACGATGGGTTTGACGCGCCTTTATCTGGTCAAGCCTCGTTCTTTTCCAGATCGATGGGCCAACGAGTTGGCGGCGGGTGCTGATGATGTATTGGACAATGCCGTGGTCACCGAGTCCTTAGCGGATGCTCTCATTGGATGTCAATTGGTCTATGCCACCAGTGCCAGGTCTCGTGAGATTGCGCTGCCCGTATTGACGCCGTCTGAGGCGGCTCATGAGGTTGGATTGGTTGCTGAAGACACCGAGGTGGCTTTTGTATTTGGACGTGAGCACGCGGGTTTGACGAATGATGAATTGTTGCATTGCCATGCTCATGTGACGATTCCCAGTGAGGCTGCATTCAGTTCACTTAATCTCGCGCAAGCGGTACAGATCATAGCTTATGAATTACGTATGCGGTGGTTGTCAACGCAGGCAATACTGCCTGAGGTTATGCCTGATTTGGCAACCATCGAACAAATGGAGCAGTTTTATGTTCATTTAAAACACGTGTTGTTGGACATAGATTTTTTAAAACCATCGAATCCTAAAAAACTGCTGCTCCGCTTACGAAAACTCTTTAATCGCACGCGACTTGAATCGGTGGAGATCAATATGTTACGTGGGATATTAACGAATGTAGAGCAAGCCATACATAAACGGTCGAGGGCCACTGATGGATGATCGGCCGATTTACCTGGACCACATGGCAACAACGCCCTGCGATCCCTTAGTCATAGAAGCGATGATGCCATACCTAGGTCCCATGGGAGATTTTGGCAATCCCGCGTCTGCAACACATGATTATGGTCGACGAGCCGCAATTGCCGTTGAAAATGCGCGGGTTGAAGTAGCGAATTCGATAGGTGCTAGAGTGGATGATATTGTCTTCACTTCTGGGGCAACTGAGGCGAATAATTTGGCTATTTTGGGTGCTGCGCGCTTTTACCAGCGCAAGGGTAAGCATGTCGTGACGATGAAGACAGAGCATGTTTCTGTTTTAGACGGTTTTCGTCAATTAGAACGAGAAGGGTTTCAGGTGACTTATTTGGAATCTCAAGCGGATGGTCTATTGGATTTATCTTTGTTAGAAAAGGCGCTTCGAGAAGATACAATACTGATCTCCATTATGTTTGTGAATAATGAAATTGGGGTGATTCAAGAGATTGCAGCCATTGGCGAATTGTTGCGGGGTCGTGGGATCGTTTTTCATGTGGATGCAGCGCAAGCCGCAGGCAAACTTCTGATTGATTTACAACAGGTGTCGGTCGATTTGATGTCCTTTTCAGCGCATAAAAACTATGGACCTAAGGGTATAGGTGCTCTGTATGTCCGTCAACAACCGAGAATTCGTTTGCAAACGTTAAGTTTTGGAGGCGGGCATGAGGGGGGCTTACGATCAGGAACACTTCCCACGCATCAAATTGTCGGGATGGGGAGGGCGTTTTCTCTCTCTGAATCTATGAGGGTTCAAGAGCAAGCGCGACTGCATCGATTAAGGCTGAAATTATGGGAAGGGATACAAGCGTTACCCGGCATTCACCTCAATGGCCATCCCACACGGCGGATCGCAGGTCATTTGAATGTCAGCTTTTCAGGCATTGACGGGGCAGCATTGATCCCGGCCTTAAATCGATTGGCAGTCTCCACCACCTCCGCATGCTCTTCGCTCAACAAACATCCTTCCCACGTTCTTGCGGCCTTGGGCCTTAGCGCTGACTTGGCAAGGAGCACCATTCGTTTGTCTGTCGGCCGGTTTACGACGGAGGAACAAGTAGACGAGGTGGTTGAGATATTGGGTCGACAAATCCCAAGGCTTCAAGATAATGTTCGGTTTGATGCAAGAATAGGAAGTTAGGAACGTGACCAAAATAACTTCCCGTTTTTGGAAGAATAATGATCATGTTTGTATAGGGCAAGCTCTATAATTCCAACGTCCAAGAATTTCATCGAATTTTATTTTCATCGACTCTTTAAAGCCCTTTGTCGCTCCTT
>JAPLRK010000005.1 GCA_026399195.1 Legionellales bacterium | reverse complement strand
AATTTCTCGCAAATCGTACTGATAGTCCAATTTTCAAGAAATTCCTATTCGACCGAATTGATTTTGAAAGAGACTGCGGCCTCATGAGAGCTGCTTGAGCAGTTTGGTTGGCCTAAAAGGCTAAAACTCGGGACTCTCAAGGACATACATCCTAAAAAAAATAGACGCTCAAAGTACATCGTTGAAATTAATCAGATTGAAGACTAAATAGCGTCAGGGAGCCTTATATGAAATGGGTAAAATTAAAAATATATCGTAAGCGTGGTATGTCGGCTAGCCCGTCTAGGAGATAGCGCATGAAAACATTAAATATTATGGAAGCAGCTCAGTTTCTTGGTGCACATAAAGAAACGGTCAGACGACAAGCCGCTACTGGTCAACTACCAGCAGTGAAAATTGGTAGAAGTTGGATATTTATAGAACAAGATCTTGTGATGCATATCAGAAACAAGTACTCTAGCTGCGACGCATCGCAGGGTGACCATTATAGGAGCAATATTAAATGGCACTCTACAAAAGAGATGGGATCTGGTGGGTTGATATCCGCCATCAAGGAAAGAGAATACGCAAAAGTACTGGGACTGAAATAAAGGATGATGCACAGCGGCTGTATGACCAATGGAAACATGAATTATGGTCACAAGCTCATGTCAAAACCTTGCCTAACAAGACATGGATGGATGCGGTGGTTCGATGGGTTGATGAGTCAACGCATAAACGCAGTCTTGTTACGGATAAAATTCATTTAGCCTGGCTTGATCAATATTTGAGAAAACAAAAGTTATCTGAAATTGATAGGGATTTAATTGAGTCCATTGCAAAAAAGAAAGAACAGTCAAATGTTTCTCTAACCACGGTCAATAGGATATTAGAGCTTATTCGAGCCATTTTGAACCGCGCTCATAAAGAGTGGGGTTGGCTAGATAACACGCCTCCTATTCGCATGCGGAAAATTGAAAACAAACGCATCCGTTGGTTAACAAAACAAGAAGCTAATCGACTCTTGAAGGAGTTACCGCCTCATTTAAATGAGATGGCCTCTTTTACCTTAGCCACTGGTCTTCGAGAGTCCAATGTGACGCAGTTAAAATGGGGACAGATTGATTTAACAAAAAAGCATGCGCTTATTCATGCCGATGAATCTAAATCAAAACGCCCCATACCGGTGCCTTTGAATAAACAAGCAATCGCTATTTTAAAGGCTCAGATAGGTAAAAACCAGATTTATGTTTTTACTTATCAGGGGAACTCTGTTACTCGATGTAATAATCATGCTTGGCAAAAAGCGTTGAAACGTGCAGGAATCGATGATTTTCGCTGGCATGATTTGCGCCATACCTGGGCAAGTTGGCATGTTCAGAATGGCACTCCGTTACATGAGCTGCAACAATTGGGTGGGTGGTCAAATTATGAAACGGTGTTGCGTTATGCACATCTTTCAAGTGAGCACCTAAGAGTGGCCGCAGAACGTGTTTAGACACGTTTTGGTCACAGTAACTTGGTTTTTTGGACACAATTAGAGCTAGAACCCTTACTGTATATGGTGCGCTCGGAGGGACTCGAACCCCCGACACCTTGGTTCGAAGCCTTGTACTTGGCTTTTAAAGTCGTTTAAAATCAATACCTTGTGACGCATCAAATCACTGAAAAACGGCCTAAAACTGCCTAACACGGCAGAGTACGGTCACAGTCAAGGCACGTTTGGGTCACTGTATTTTTTATCACATTATTTCTTAACTCTGAGGTGGGCTTTTCTCTCAGGCTCTTAAGTCGACCTTGCGTGTAATCGCCATATTAGTCATGATCGACAAATTACAGTTAGCCACATCTATTTAAGGTTATCATGTATGTATAGTTACATTATTTGTAACTATAGGGACATAATGACATTGAAACACCTTCCTTAGGCTTGATTTGTAAGCATATAGAAGTTACAATGTCTTTATAGTTACAGTATTAGTAACCTTAAGGGCATGGTGATATTATAAACTTGCAATCATACATAAAAAATATCCGAAAAGATGGAAGGCGCTGCTTTACCACCCTGGATATCATTGAGCAATTTCACGTTTCAAATAGTCATGCGAGAGTGGCCTTACATAGGTTGCTTAAAACGGGGGATCTGATCTCGCCCGCGAGAGGTTTATATGTCATTGTCCCGCCAGAACATCAACCGCATGGCTCTATCCCTCCCCAAGAATTGGTGCCTTTGGTTATGGAGTATATGGGCGCTCATTATTATGTCGCACTTCTAAGTGCAGGGTTGTTTCATGGAGCGACCCATCAAAAATCTGCTAGATTCCAAGTGATATCAGATAAACGTATTAAGCACCCATCCATTTTTGGCGATGTAGAAATTGATTATATTTATAAAAAATCTGTGCTTGAATTACCCACTCAAGATTTTACTGTAAGTACTGGCTACCTTAAGGTGGCAACCCCTGAATTGGTTGCTCTTGATTTACTCGAGTACCCTAATCATGCAGGTGGCCTAAATCATATCGCCACTGTTTTCTCAGAGCTTGTTGAGGTGTTAGACCCTATAAAACTCATGAATCTTGCGAAAGATACCCATGCAGAATATCAGTTGCAGCGTATTGGTTATATCTTGGATCACATTGATGTTATGGATGAAAATAATGCTGAAATAATAATTAATGCGCTTGCGCAGCATGTTCAAGAAAATAAACCAAATTATCTGCCTCTTGCATCTGAAATCTCAAAAATAGGCTATTTAAGGTGTAAAAAGTGGAGAGTTATTGAAAATTCAGAAATAGAGAGTGATTTATGATCCCAGAAGTTTTTATTGAGAATTGGCGCAAAACCGTCCCATGGCAAATGACTGAACAGATAGAGCAGGATTTAATAATTAGCCGTGCCTTGGTTGATTTATATAATGATCCCCATGTCAAAGATGCACTGGTATTTCGAGGTGGCACGGCTCTCAATAAATTGTTTATCAATCCTCCGGCGAGATACAGTGAAGATATCGATTTTGTTCAAAAAAATGCTGATCCAATTGGACAAACAATTGATGCTATCAGGGCATTATTAAAACCATGGTTAGGCGATCCTAAATGGAAAATCACACAGCGCAATGCAAAGCTGATCTACAAATATGAATCTGCTAATAAAATTCCGGCAAAACTAAAAATTGAAATAAACACAACAGAACATTTTAAGGTATTGCCCTTAAAAACAGTACCTTTATCTATGGATTCAACTTGGTTCAAAGGTGCTGCAAATATCATTACTTATGAAATGGATGAGCTAATGGCGACTAAGTTGCGCGCTCTTTATCAACGTCGCAAAGGAAGGGATTTGTTTGATGTATGGTATGTGGCAGATCGCAAATTAATTAACTTGGATCAAGTTTTTGATATTTTTTATCAATATTGCAGTTATAACGATGTGAAGATCACTGGTGAAGATTTTCTAAAGAATCTTGAGCTTAAAAAGGATCATCGTGACTTTCATATGGATATGAGTGTTTTATTGCCATCGAAATTGCATTGGAATTTCGACGAAGCCTATCAATTCGTTGTAGATAACATTATTAGCAGGCTGCCATAATGCAAAGAATTAAACTGTATAGTCAAATCTCAACAAGTCTTTCATGCCTGAGCAATGAGAAGCTAAAACAGATTTTGGCTGATGCAAAACCAATGCATGAAGGTATCGGTGGCAAGTCAGCCTTAATTTCTATTGACGACACGTCCGTATTTGTTAAAAAAGTACCGTTGACTGATATTGAGCAACTGCCTCAACATTTTATGTCTACAGCCAATATTTTTGGTTTGCCACTTAGCTATCAATATGGGGTTGGCTCTGCTGGCTTTGGTGCGTGGCGTGAGCTTGCAACGCACATTATGACAACCAACTGGACGATCACAGGAGAATGCGCCAGTTTCCCTATGATGTACCATTGGCGTATTTTGCCGAGTGGTCCAGGTGATCTCAATACTGACTATTGGGGTGATATTGAAGAGCACTGCCGGTACTGGGGAAATTCTAATGCTATCCGTAAACGTGTCGCCGATCTTAATAAAGCATCCGCGCATATCGCTTTATTTCTTGAATATGTTCCACAAAATTTGCATGAGTGGTTAAGCGCCCAAATTGCTAAAGGTGTTGATAGCGCTGAAACAGCAGTTGTATTTGTTGACGAACATCTCAAAGCCACAAATAAGTATATGAATGCGCACGGCTTGATGCATTTTGATGCACACTTTAAAAATATACTGACCGACGGTAAGCGGCTCTATTTAAGCGATTTTGGACTGGCGTTATCATCAAAATTCATTCTCTCAGCAGAAGAAGTAGAATTTTTAAAACAGCATAAGTCCTATGACCAAGCCTGCGTGGCTGTAAACCTGCTTCACTGTATTATCACATCACTTTTTGGTACGGAGCACTGGGAAATTCGCCTGCGTGAATATCTTGCCGGTGAACTCGGCGATACATCGCCTGTGATAGCGGCCATGATAAAGCAACACGCCTCCACTGCATTACTCATGGATGAGTTTTTTCAAAAGCTTCAGAAACAAAGCAAATCAACCCCATATCCTGCAGCACAATTAGAAAAATTGCTGAGAACAAACTCATCGCAGATATCATGATCACAATTATTGAAACAGAAAATGCCTGGGTGTTCACACAGTAAGGCGCGCAATTTCCGCACGGCCTGTGCGGAAATTAAATCCGGGTATAATCGTGCTAATTTTTTCATTCGTTCAAGGTTACTGACAAAAAACCTTGTGTGCCAGGGAAATGTATTTGCATATTACGAGAGACTTGTTTGAGGAAATTGCTACCCCATTTTGCAGCACTTTGCTTGTGAGCAATACGATTTCCAAGATCCCAATAAAATTCTATCATTTGCTCATCAACAGAATACGCTGCTTTGAGTTGAGCCGCATGGTAGCGAGCTGTTGTTTCATTAATAAATTTCAGAAAGCTCTCTTATTCTTTCGAACTGCTCTGAAGTCTATCGCTTCAGAGCATCATTAGGTAAAGCACCAAGTGCTCTACCTCAAAACCCATCAAAAATGTATTTTTATAGGTCTATTATGTCGATTATTTTACTAAAATTTGATTTTTTACGGCACATTTACGTCACCCCGACTTGGTTCCTAAGTCAAACAATGGGCTAAGAACTCGCTAACTACTTGATTTTAAAGGGTTAAAATGGTGCGCTCGGAGGGACTCGAACCCCCGACACCTTGGTTCGAAGCCTTGTGCTTGGCTTTTAAAGTCGTTTAAAATCAATACCTTGTGACGCATCAAATCACCAAAAAACGGCCTAAAACTGCCTAGCACGGCAGAGAACGGTCATACTCAAGGCACGATTACGTCACAGTAGATAATTGCCCAATTTAGTTCTGTGCAATATATTCCCTTAAATACCCATTGAGACAATTGGGTTTATTGAGGCGTTGTTGCATAATTTGGAACGGCCAAGCTCAATCTCATCAAACGAAACAATGATCGAACGAATCTTTTAATGTGGCGAAGCGGAAATGAACAAACCATCCGTAAAAATAAGCGGGTTTCGATAGCCAAATTAGCATATTTCTATGGACGACTCTTCATGCCGGTGTTCTCAAGGGTCCATGACCGAATGCCTTCTTCTGTAAACCATACCCTAGTATCCCCACGTTTTCTCAACGCATTATTGGTATTAAAGTATGCCCTGCTGTCCTAAACTACGATTCATCAAAAACCGTACGCGGGCTCGGCTTTTAAACGACTCGAATGTTGACAATTAGGATCCTATCTATATGATGAAATATAGTCATTAGATTTACGGACGATCATTATTTATAGGAAGGATCCATGCCTAAACGACATTATTTCTGTGCAATTATCTCCTCGATGACGTTGTTATATTATAGCCCAACTATCATGGCCAATCCGCTAACAAACATGGCCAGTGGAGTCAATATCCATCTTATCGGAGGGGGTAATGTTACTAATATCCACGCAAGCACCCAAGAATTGTCATTGGGTGAAGTGACCAATCAAATTAATACCAATCAAAGCAACCAAAGCTCGGGTATATTTGGTGTGGGCATTGGTTATCAGATGGACAATTTAATAAACACATTGCCAATAACCCTTAATCTAGGGTTAACATGGTATGCTATGAGAGCCAATTTTAACGGTACTGAACTGCCTGGCATCAATCTTGGACTATTCCCTAATCCTGCCGATTCATACATCTTCACAGCGCATGACTCCAGTTGGGCACTGATGTTTGAACCAAAATTCCTTATTTCCAAATATTCTTTGCAACCCTATGTTATTACTGGGATAGGTGTCGCTCAGAATAGAATGTCTAAATATATAGAGGTTCCTGCAGATTCTGCTAGCAGTGCTGTTAACCCATATGCTTATGGGAATCAAACCAATACTAATTTTTCATATGAAGCAGGGGCTGGTATTCAGTATGTGTTTTATCGACGACCTTCTGGTGGTCAATTGATCATTGGTGTTGAGTATCGTTACATGGCTTGGGGACCTATGCGCTTTGGTACAACAGCAAACCAAACTACCACGCAAGGTCCTTCGTTTGGTGATCTGGATACCAATATTGTCGATGCCACCCTAAGCTGGCAATTTTAATCTAAGGAAAGAGACCAATGATCAATAGACCTAGAGCAATCGCTATATTAATTGGATTTGGTGCCTTGAATCTTACCCACGCAGCTGCAATTTTTGATATTTTACCAGATGTTGCGAGTATTACTGTCTCATCAACGGGCAACGATGAAGTTTTTTGGTATGTGACTAATAATACCAAAAAGACAACTAAAATTGTTCTTAATACTCTGAATGGCAACGGAGGTAACCCTGCTAGTAATACTTCAGGCTTAACCGTAATCAATGATGCTTGCTCTACAGTAAACACACCCGCAGGTGGGGGCTGTATAGTGACGATGGGTATAACCGGGGCCAAGTTGTCGCGTTCAACCACCGTTGTTGCACCTGTATTTTGCGGTTTTAATGGGCAAGCTTGTTCGCAACCTATCGCCGCAGATCGCTTAACGATCTACAGATCAGATATTCCTCCTGGTCCTAATCCGTCTGGACAATGGAGTTATTATATGGATGCAAATCTCAATAGCCTGAGTTTTCCTGAATTTCTTTCAATCTCGGGGACTTCATTCGCTGCCGGCGGCATGGATAACAATTACGCACCTTCTGTATCTACTTGTCCAATAACGCAGGGACCAGGTTGCCAGATCATTCCTACCCCAACACCACCAGCCTCAACATTTGCTTTTACTAGCATATATCAAATGGATTATGATAGTAGTGGTAATTTATATGGCGTATTTATCCAATCGGATCCTTCTGATCAGATTAATCCCTGGCAAAGTTATATCTATGAAGTTCCTCTATCCGGTGCCACGTGGGCTCCTTTCAATGGTGGTGGTACCAATGGCATTGGTTTGGGCTTATCAACAGAGACCTCCCTTGGGCTCTTATATACCACCTCTTTTGCTGTGCCAGCTCCGGGATACGGATACCCTTATTTTGGATCAGTTTTTCTATATGGTTCGGGGGGAAATGTCATCAATCATCTAACCAATACGCATTCATCTGAGTTAACCTCCGTGATTGATGATGGGCAAGGAACAATCTATGTTGCTGGAATGCAGAGTGTTTATTCTATTTCTCCACCTGTCCAAGCGTTCAGTATGATTTGGACTTGTAACATTAATTCAACCGATCCAACCACTGCCTTTACGGCAATCAACATGCCCACTAATCTTCCCATAATTACTTCAATGGCCACCGATGGAAGGGGGACACTTTACGTATCTGGAATGGATTATGAATACAATGCCCATGTCTGGAGTTACAAGAATAATATATGGTCAGATACCGGCTTGATTGCTTCACAAGTAACTGTGCTGGACTACTCACCTGGTGGTTATTTGTTGGCAGGAGGCATTGATAATGTCAATTTCAATGGCGCTGTTTGGTATTATTCTGGAGGAAATTGGACCAATTTAAACTTACCGGATAGTAGCAAGGTGGCAGCAATAGCCTCTAATGCCAATACGATCATTGCAGCTGGCATCTACAGTGACTATTCCACACCGAAGTTTTGGTTGTTTAATTAAGGAAACTCTATGAATATAGTAAATGCTAGTTTTTTAGGTATTAGCTTGTTGTTAAGTACTCACATAGTGAATGCTACTAATTGTGCAAGTATAAACCCACAGGGACCTGCGGCAATTATTTCGTGTTTGGCGACGCAAAGTGGTAGGGCCTCTGCTTTAGATTACTGGAACAATGTACTCTTCAGCCACGTTGTGCTAGATACGTATTGTTTCCCTAACGCACAGACACCTGTATATCCGAAAAACACTGCCCAAACTCAAATTTGGAATGAAGCTTGTACAATGGCCTCGTCGGGTTATTTTTCTTATGATAATTTTATTGCAGCCGATGCGGCTATGGCTGCGGCCGCACAGGCCAAAGGGTTTACTTATACTTTTCTGCGTAATGGAGACTATAACATCAATCTGTCAGAGCTTGCTAATTTCCTAGCAACTGTTTCCCAAGAGACAACTGGTAATGGTATTCTTCCTATTAAATATCAACAGGACGGTTTGTTCTTCCGCTGGGAAAATGGTTATCTAGGTAACATATGTTATGTTTATCCTCCGAACCCGAACTACGTTGCTCCTGTATCGGATGTAACCAATTCCGAATCTTACTGCAATGCTCAACCACTATCTAGTTTTGTTACACGTTACTGGCCATTTTCAAGCTTTGTCGTCGCAGTTGCAAATGGTACGGGTTCGCCTGATCCGACGACAGGTGCAATGTCAACGCCATATCTTTACTATTCAGATCAAAAACAAGATTTAACCAAATCGCCGATGGAGATCACGTTTGGAGAAACCCCTAATATCTTACCCGGTGGAAATCTAGCACCGCCTGCTGGTTACTATTGGCAGTTTATGAATGTTATGATAGAACCAGGATATTGGGTAGGTTTGGGTAATTTACAGCTCACCAAAGAAAGCATGACCCAATTTTTCGGATGGTATAATCAACACCTTGCAGCAGGTGCTCCTGTCAATACTGCAAATTTTCAGTTGTTTGTTAATGACTATTTGGTAAATGGTCAACTTGCCTGGGAGGGAGGCATTTGGTACTGGAACTACCGTAAAGCTGCGTGGAATGGAACAACAGTCCATATTGCGCTCACTGCAGATAAAGCCGCATGCCACGATATTGGGTTGGCAACATATATGGTCAATGGAGGCTGTAATGATGATACAACGCGCTCTGACTATTATACATATTATAAAAGCAACCTCTTTAAGCTGAGCACACAAGGCGTGCCTTTTACCTATAATGAGTTTTCATCTAATAGTATGCAATGTACGCCACAACTGTATACCTATTGTACGGGCTTCCTACCAACACTCACAGCCCAGTAATATCTGACAAGGCCGCGAAGTCTATGGTGAGACTCCCCCCTGACCCGTTCGTGCTGAGATGCGCTCGCACGAACGGCCCCCCAGGATCTTTGCTACCTTCCTAGAAAATAATCGTTAATATCTACTTAGGGGGAGTCCACGATTTTTAACTCCTACATTTGGCTTTTTCCCGGTGCCGATTCAAGGGGAACTATAGTGTCCACCCCAACCGGTAGTACCATAAAATCCATAAAAATTGCCGTTTCTTTCCCAGAATTATAATTGACACCTTTTATATTGGCCGGCATGGTAAAACAATGCCCAGCTTTCGTTATTTTTGGTTGATAGCCCTCCAGATACAAGGTTGTTTGTCCTTTAAGTATGCATGTTGTGACAGGAAAATGATGATAGTGCACATATACTCTTAGTCCTGGCCCACGAGTTACCCTAGATACATAACGATGCATACCATCTACCATTTGAGAGAGAATTATTTCGTTGACTCCACCAATCTTACCAGGTGGTACTTCTCCATTTATTTTGTTATCTATGGACTGAGTGAAATTTTTAGGGGAAATTATCTCCTGCTTAGAAGAGTAAACTTTGAGGTTGTCTTGGGCCATCATCATGCTATTACTTTTCGAAAATGCACCATGATTAAGAAAAATAGCAGCACCTGCTATGAACAAGTATTTTGTTGATGTTTTCATGCATTCTCCATGAGTGATACCTTCCTTTCATCGGACATGATAATATAAATTAACTTTTTAGCCCATCTCCATCGCGTATGATAAATGGTTTATAGCAACTACCTTATCTGCTCCACGTCGCTTGGCATGAGCCTCTGGGAAGAATGACATGCCTGTATTCACCTGGCGTTTCGGACATATAGATTTGCTCCGTAACCCCTTAATAACCAATAAAGCCCTGCTACTTGAGCAACGTAGTAAGATAAGCAGCATACAACTAGCATACGATTATTTTTCAATCTCTATCTTCGCAACCTCTTCCTCAAGTTTAGACTCAAGTATTTTGGTTGATGGAAGATCTTTTTGAAGTTCTTTAGGAAGCTCTTGTAACAAACGATACTCTGCAACCCCAATAGGACCGTCTGTCCTTCTTAACGCATATTCTGCGATTAACTTACTTTTCTTCTTACATAATAACAAATCAATCGTAGGATTATCTGCAGGAGATTTTAGTTGTTCATCAACTACAGCCAAATAAAAATTGAGTTTCCCAACGTGCTCTGGTTTTAGCTCCATAGCTTTTAATTCATATGTTGCGCACCACATAATAAATCAAACGCAACTAAACAGTTCAAACCCCGATGAAAAAATAATAAATCTATAGCAAAATCTCGATTAGGAACGTGAGCGAAATAACTTCCCGTTTTCACTAAACAAGGTACAATGCCAAAATCTAATCAAATGGCATTGAATATAGGCTTGGTAATGAAAAGGTTTTATGGAAAAACAGCTGAAGAAGGGATGGTCAATTTT
>JAPLRK010000019.1 GCA_026399195.1 Legionellales bacterium | reverse complement strand
TTTTATGCTCAACGATCTTATGAAACAACCGCTGTACATTTTTTTATGGCCGTTTTATAACGTAACTTATTGCTCAATGTGCTTACATAGTCCTGCGCATCCATACCCATAATCTTTTAAAACTCCCTTTATTTTCAATGGTCAAACTCAAGGACACTACCATACCATAAATTTATTTTTTGCATACAAAAAAGTTTGGGCAGTTATCAGTAGATAGGAATATTGGGCTTTAAAAAATTCACTAGCGCCCCAACAATTTCGGCCGGATTTTCTTCCTTTTCAATCTGGTGTTTTGCTTCTTGATATTTTTTTAGGTCAACTATCATTTCATTATATTTTTTATTGGATGTGTAGCAACATTGGAAAATACCGGGATTAACTTGGTAGTTTGGAAAACAATTGGTAACCAAGCCCAAGAGCCCACTAATATGCTCAAATTTAATAATCACCGATGAATCCAACGAAAAGGCTTGCAAAGCAAGAATCCTATCATTACGCCGTTGCATTGCCCCTTCATCATTGATGATACTTAATCGACTTTGTAAGTTTTTTTGCAAATTGTAGAGTTGTGAATATTGGGTAAGCAGTGAAAACAAAATAGTATTCAATAAGCCATACAATTCATTTCGTAATCTTCTTTGGTCATTGTCCGCGTCTCTTTTCTTCGCTAATAAATGCCCAGCTAAAAGACCAGCTAATCCAGAAAAAATGGAGGTAAATATTTGAGAAGTACAGCTCATTTTGACTCTCTAAAACGCGGGGTTTTGTCGTAGTTTGTTGGGGTCTACTGTCCCACCAGTGTCCCACAACGAGTTTTGTGATATAGGGTTTTCCCCTACAATCCTTTCCAGCACTGGTGCCGTTGCGGCGAATCGAACGCCGGGCCTATTGATTACGAAGCTATTTTACACCGATATCATACAATATCAACCGCTATTATCCGTATTCATTATTAACATATATATCATAATGTTACATGTTTTTGCTGCATCAAACTATTGCAATGGATCTCGAAGCAGCACACAATTAAGTGTACCCAAAAGTGTACCCAAGAATGGATAATCAAGCATGAATAATTTTACTGACACCTATATTAAAAACCTAAAAAGCAAAGATAAGCGCTATGAAGAATACGAAGGGGGCGGCTTCGGCATGCGTGTCTCACCCAATCAACTAAAAACGTGGATCTACCGCTATAAAATAGACGGGAAAACCGATAAAATCAGCATCGGACACTATCCCAATATGCCCCTTGCTGCTGCCAGAAAAATATTCGTGGCGTTGTCTGAATTAAAACGCTCAGGCAAAACACCCAGACAAACCATGCAACTTGAAGATGAAAAGAAGAATGACAACGTCACAAAACTTTTTGAAGCTTGGTACCATAATTATGTTGTAAAAAACCGCAAGCAACCACTCCAAATAAGACAACAAATTGATGCCGACATCACCCCTCTTTTAGGGCATTTGGAAATTGACAAGGTTAAACCTATCGATATAACCCACGCACTGGACGCTATCGTTCATCGTGGCGCACCCATTCACGCCAACCGAATTCTTAGTTCTTTGAAACAAGCATTTAACTATGCTGTTAGTCGTGGCAGTATTCCTCAAAATCCAGCAGCCAGTATCAGGGCCCGAAATATAGGCGGCGTTGAAAAACCGCGTGAGCGATTTTTAATTGCTGCAGAGATCAAAGCCATTTGGCACTTTTTAGATTCTGAACCGTGTCAAATGTTTTTACAAACAAAAAATGCCATCAAATTAATGATACTGACTGGGGTCAGAACAGCTGAAATACGTTTATCCCGTTGGAGCCAATTTGATTTTGAAAACTCACTATGGACGATCCCCCCAGAGCATACCAAAGGCGCGATAACTGTTAAAATTCATCTAACTGATCTAACAAAATCTCTACTTACGGAATTGAAAGCAGTGAGCAACTCTCCCTTTGTGCTTGCTGGCCTGATTAAAGATCACCCACTAGACAAGAACGCCCTTCCCAGAGCAATTAGGCGCGTCCAAAATAAAATTGGCATCCCCGAATGGACAGCCCATGATTTGCGACGAACCTTTGCTACTCAACTCGGTGAAAAACTAAATGTTGATCCAGTGATCATTGAAAAATGCTTAGGCCATAAAATGCCAAGAATCATGGCAACTTATAATAAAAATGAAATGCTGCCACAACGGAAAGATGCCCTAGAACAATGGGCTGTTTATATTTGTGGTCTTGTTGATATCGATGTCTTTAATCTTGCGAACGCCCTGTAAGCACTCAAAAATTCAAAGGTTCAAATTCAAACGGGCTTGTAAACTGAGTTTACAGAGGCTACAATAACCATAAGGGCTTTAAATAATGTCTGCAAAGCCTTTAAAGAAGACGGACAGCTCCCTTTTTTTCTCTGATAGAGGAAAAAGTAAAGGAAGGCAGTTATATTTTTTTAAATCATGCAAGACAGAGGCAACAAGAAAGGAACATATCAGACCTTGATGTTCTTGGGGTTCTAGAGGGCAAGCCTGGCTACAACAGATGCCGAAATAAAAGCAAGGACTCTGATGAAGCTCAGTATCCAAACGAAAGGCCAGAAGATTGGAAATATTGCATCGAGGGAACAGATATAGATGGCAACAAGATTAGAATTATCATTACATTCACGGACAGTCTTATGCCCATTATTACCGTTATTAATCTTCGCTAGGAGCGATGTGTCATGAAAACAAAAACCGAACAAATAGTCCTATATGAAGGCCTTGGATTCCCTATTGAGCTGGAAAATGTAACCATGATAAACCTTGATGGTGAGTGGATCCCTAAGATTGATGTTCACCAAGTTGCTGAGGAAGCCATCAAAAAACTTGCTACGCAGGAAAGCAGGTTAACGGGTAGTCAGGTTAAATTTATCCGCTCTTACTTTTCAATGCCACTGCGAGAGTTTGGCGAAAAAGTCGTTCATGAATCGCACGCAGCTGTTAGTAAATGGGAAAAAAAAGGAAACGATATGACGAGCATGAACGAAAATACTGAACAAGTATTACGATTGTTTATGATTGAACAAACGCAAGCAAAAACAAAAAACCAACAAGCCGATTTTTTTAATAACTTCCAAAAGAGCAAGCTCTTTTTTAACACCAAGGACAAGCGTTCTAAAATAGTGCACATTAAAATGTGTGCTTAAAATGATGGTCAATCTCACTGAAAACAACTTAAACTCATTGATTTTCAAGACCATACCTCGCGGCATTGAAGCATGCGCCATTCCTTCTCTAATTCTAGGGGGGGGTATTTTCTACGTATTCCAATTCCCATCCAAATAAGATATCTTTACGTGTTTTAAAATTAACCAAGGACCTTGGATGAGCTCAATCTGCGTATATTTAGGTGCTAGTTGCGGCAACAGCATTGCATTTAGCGAAGCAGTCATCCTATTAGGCCAGAAAATCGCCGACTCAGGATCAACCTTAATTTATGGCGGATCCAGTCTGGGCTTAATGGGTCTTTTAGCCAATACGGTCAAAAATCAAGGTGGCAAAGTCATTGGTGTCATTACTCAGCAGCTCATTGCAAAAGAAAAACCACCCTCTACATTGGATAAATTACATGTTGTCGACTCCATGCAAGAAAGAAAACGCATGATGCAATCCCTTGCAGATCTCTTCGTAGTCATGCCTGGCGGCTTGGGCACCTTGGAAGAAGCTTTCGAGACATGGAATGCCATCAAAATTGGGGTATTGAACAAACCCATTGGTTTTCTAAACATGTCAGGTTTTTTTGATCAACTGTTTTCGTTTACTGAAACATGTGAAAAGTATGGCTTCCTCTCTGAGGCTCATCGCCACATCCCTATCATCAAGGATGATATCAAATTACTCCTGGACCACCTGGCTCTATCCCACAAAAAGTCATCGCTCACCACGGCATGAGGAACTTCCATGAACGGGATGAGCTTAGAAAAACATTTTTCGCTAAACAGCAGCAACCATGTGCAAGAGATATGTGACCAAATACTGAATTCAATTGGGATCACTTATTTCAACTACATCAAAATTTACAATAATGATTGCTCCAGAGAGCTGCTGACAAACAACGCCGATTGGATTAATCATTTTTATCAAAACGGCCTTTACCACTCGATTGGTGCAGTCGACGTAGAACACCTACTGCCGAAGGGCTATTTTCTATGGTCTGAAATGGATGAAAAAGATCCCATTTACTTGCAAGGACGAGATTTTTTTAACATTGACAATGGCATTAGCTTCGTCATAAAAAGGCAAGACATAACCTACCTCTACATCTTCGCATCCAAAAGAGAACAACATGCGATTAATAATTTCTACCTTGGTAACCTTGATTTACTCCAGCGATTTATTCATTACTTTACCGACAAAGGACAAAACTTAATCAAAGAGGCTGGGGAAAACAGAATACATTTACCTAACCCTCAGTTGGTTAACCCTCATCGAGTCAATAATATCATCCTGTCAGACAAACAACGAAAGGGATTTTTAGAGGCCACCCCGGTCAATCGATATTTTTTATTAAATGAGTCCGATGATCTCTATCTAACCACGAAACAAGCCGAGTGTGCTTCCCTGCTTGCGAAGGGGCTCACATCAAAACAAATGGCAAAACACATGAACATTTCATTTCGAACGGTTGAAAAATATGTGCTTGATGTTCGACACAAGATACAAGAAGCAACCAACAGCTCATTGACAAAGGAACGACTCATTCAATCCTTACGTCACGCCAATATTTGCTAAGCTATACGTATTCTCTACGCCTATAAACCTCCCTATCGTTTCAATACAATCGCATGATAAGTTCAGCGCAATTTCAAGGATGGCAAGATTGCAGCGTCATACCCACAAACAAAATTCACTTTTTTTGAGATGAATATGGTGTTTTCTCGCGGTATTTAATGACTTTAATTTAAATATAATGACGAGGTTGTACTATGAAATTGATATTAGAAAACAACGAAGCAAGTATTTCCCAGCTGTTTCAGTGCAAAAATCATAAGCAGAAAATGTTAATCGATGCTTTATTGAGATACAGCAGCCTCACTATGTATAATCTTGCTGGCATGCTAGAGGTCCCTGTAACAATATTACAGGACTCCTGGCGAGGGGAGGGTTTTTTAGAGCCTAAGACCGCGTTAACGTTGGCTGGATTATTCCTGATTTGCTTTAGTGATTGATGGTTGCTTATGGATGAAAACACGCTATGACGCAAAGGGGCGCGATCCTAATGGTTTAGAGCGGAATGCATTCTGAATCTCACAAACCTGCCGCCGTGCCTGTTAAAACTCGAACAATAAATTATCTGCTATACTAATCGTTACGTACTTGTAAAGGAACATTTCGGGGAGATAAGTATGCCTACGGCATGGGACCTTATGAACGCAATTGATAGAGCTGATATTGACACCGTAAAAGCATGTCTTGCTGATCCTGATTTAGATCTTAATTATATCAGTGAGAGTGCAGCTTCCTATGGACGATCACCTCTGATGAGAGCGATAGGTCAGGCTGGTTCGAATGCCGATAATACTGAACTCCGTCAACAAATAGCATTGCAAATAATTACTAGCTCTAGAGTGAATATAGCTTTTTCGTCGCCAAGTGGTTACAACGCAATTCATGAAGCTGCTCGCGCTCAAAAACCTGAATTAATGAGAGCACTATTAGTAGCAGCACAAACAAGGGGGCTCAATATGACTGAGCTAATTAATAAACCATTTAAACATACCCATACTGAGTTTGCTCCCTGGATTACTTTCCCTTTATATGAAGCATCTTCTACTGGAAATCAAGAAGTCGTACAACTTCTCATTACCGCAGGTGCCGATATACATGCGTTAAATGGACGTCGTCATGATGAAACAGCCTGGGATGCCGCTTGGACTAGGGTCACAGGAGAAAGACATGAGGCCAAGAGACATGCTGAGAATGCTTTAGCAATGCATATAGATCAGTTAACTAATCCTAACCGATGGCCGCAGGAGGCGTTAAGTGAGGCAGAAATAAAAAATAGCATTGCTACTAAAAAAGTTGAAATCACAAACAATTTGCAACTTCGTTTAGCTGAATCAACCGCGGTAATTCAAATATTTCTAAATGCTGGGATAGATCCTCTGCCACCAAAAATATTTTTAGAGCATGAAACTGATGACTCAGGTATCATGCCTTCTGATGATCCCTTGCATAGAATATTGGTTGATGCGGTAACCTCTAGGGTTGCCTATGAAGCGGGGGCTGGGGCAAAGCTCAAAGTACAACTAAAACTAATGAAATCTCGCGATCTTTCAATAGAAGCAGATTGTAAAAACGCCTTCTTACAAATACATCGAACATTAAGAGGGGATGCGATTTTAAGTTCTCTGAGATCGACAGAACTTAAAGATTCGGATAGTCTTCAGGATATTATCCAGCATGCAATGACTTCTAAAAATCGAAGTAGAGACGCATGTGTCGAACTAAAATGGTTGACCAAAGAGGGTACTTTAGGAGCCGAAGCGCCCCCTCCTGTGATAGAGGCATATCGGAGAGCAGAGGAAAGTCTAAGGCCAGCGGCTGGAGGCCCTCATAAATGACATCTCTCTGGGTTACCACTCACCTTTATAAATAACGCCGGTGCTCAACCACAACCCCACACAGCACCACCTCATCCTCCCCCTTCACATTCAACGTAGCCCACAACTCATTATTCGCCAGTAACTGAAACAAACACCCCTCAGTCTCACCATACTTACGCAACACGGTTTGTTTTTTCACGGGGAAGTAGGCAAGCACATGATCCCCTGGATTAGGGTTTCTGTCAGCATCAACGATCACAAGATCACCGGAACCAAACTCGGCTTGCATGCTCGAGTCTTCAACCGTCACAGCATACAAACTAGCACTGGGATGGGTCTTATTGAAATGATCCACCACCACGGCTTTTTCGCGCTCATCGAATAGCAAAGAGTGTTCTGCGTTGGATTGCAATAATTCTTTCGCGAGAGGCGCCTCTTTCATCGTAAGCACAGGTATAAACCGTGTGCCCTTGCCGCCTGTCAGCGACAACTCACCCTCTGGGCTCTCTGTTAAGCACAAAATATAGGACGCAGAGACATGAAGCTCTTCTGCCAATTGTTTGGCTTCTATGGGGCCAGGACTTCGTGTGCCTTGCTCCCAGTTGCTGATTCTTGCTGCAGATAACGTCCCTATTCTTATCGACAGCTCTTTGATGGTGATCCCTAGCGCTTTTCTGGATTTCGTGATTCGGTTACCGATTTGCTCTCTGATGTCCATAGTGTCTCTATATCAAATTAATGTTAAATATCCATTGACAACGAAACGTTGTGTTTTATAATACGTGAATTGAAAACGATTTGTTTCTAAACTCCGATCAACTTACTTCTAAATTACAATGACGTGAGCATATGTTTCAAATCGTTTTCAATAATAACACAATCGTTTCAAATGATGTAATAAAAATTTCGAACAGGGACCGCTCTATGGACTACTTAAAAATCAACTACGAAGAATTATCCGCGCTAAGCGGATTACCTCACTTACAGCAGTTGTTGTATTTACGCGGGATTAAGCCCTTTGTCGATCATCGTACAGGGCTTGTTGGGGTTAGACGCGGGATAAGCTACCAATCTTTATCGGAGGAGCTGTATGTTGAACCGCACCAAGGCATTAAAAGCGGAAGTCCCAGCAAAGATCAAATCAGACGCGCGATTAAAGGACTTGAGAAAGCAGGCATTTTGCAGATCCAATCACTGGAATGGAAGCTTATTTTTCAGTGTCTGTTGGTGTCTTTGCCCTCTTCCGATTCAAATAAAGCCGCCTTAAACCAGCACGAAGACTCAGCCAGGAACTGGCCAGAAGCAAGGCCATGCCTAGCAATGCATAACGCCAAATCCTCAACAAAACCCGCCACGAGCGAAAATGACAAAGCCGCCATACCTCAAGGTAGTAATATTTATGTGTGTGTGTTGGCACAATTTGAAATATTTTGGGAAATGTACCCGAAAAAAAACTCACGCCAAAAAGCATTCGAAGAATTTCAGCGTCTCAACCTCTCAGACGAGCTGATGAGCCACATACTTACCGCTCTCAAAAAACAAATCGATGCCAATGACATACTTCAAAGCCAGGGCCAGTGGACGCCCAAATGGAAATTTCCTGCCAATTGGCTGGCTCAACAGTGCTGGAACGATGAAGTCCCAACGAGCAACCCACAAGGAGAACGCCATGAAATCCATCCAAGATCTGCTCCAAAACAACACCCTGTCGACTTGCTCTGGGAATCCTGCAAATCAGGTGCCACTTTCACCAGCAGCAACCATGCCCTCCAGTCCTGACATGAGCGCCAAGGACATAGCGATTATTGACCGTTTGTTTCTGAAACTCGCGGCTATCTATGGCAATACCTGGCGTAGTCTGTTCAAAAGCCATGAATTTTTGGAGTTTTGCAAGCAGGAATGGTTGGAAGCACTGTCTGGATTTGATGAAAACGTGCTCTTTCAAGCGGTAACAACTTGCCGCGAACATCGCCCCTACCCACCGACGATTCCAGAATTTATTGATGCCTGTAAAAAATTGCGGAAAAAGGACGCCTTCTTTCGGTCACCCAAAGAAAACACGTCGCCCGATCACCGAGTGGCCTACCAGCATTTGCACCAAATCAAATCCATTTTAAACATGAAGCAACAAAAGGGGAAATAACATGCTGGTACTAACAAGACGAGTGGGTGAAGCGATTTTGATCAACAACGGCACGATTCAAATCAGAGTCCTCACCATCAAAGGCGGCGGCATCAGAATTGGTCTTATTGCGCCTGAGAACATCGACATTGACCGTGAGGAAATTTACATCAAAAAATTGGCTAAACGTGCCTCAACTTTGAATCACGGAGCATAAAAATGAAGGGGAAGATCAAATCTCATATGACGATGGCTTGGTGTTTTTTGTTGGTCTCCAGCACGTCCCATGCCCAAAGTATCGAAAGCATCATCAATCGAACAACGAGCTATTTGCAAGGCAGTTTGGCGCGTTCAGTTGGTGTCTTGGCGATCATCATCGCGGGCTACCTATGTCTTGTGATGCAACGATTCCCCAAGGAATATTTCATGACGATTTTGATTGGCATGGGGATTATTTTTGGTGGCTCAACGCTGTACTCCACAGTGGTTGGGTAACTGATGGACA
>JAPLRK010000075.1 GCA_026399195.1 Legionellales bacterium | reverse complement strand
TCCAACTAACAATGGCAAGTCGATGATCATTGAAAAATTTCGTCGTACCCATTTGACAGCAAACAAAGATATTTACCCCGTTGAGGAGCAGCCCATTGTTGTTATGCAGATGCCATCCGATCCTAAAATAGCACGGTTTTATTCGATATTGCTTCATGTACTGGATGTACGGCTCA
This sequence comes from Legionellales bacterium, assembly GCA_026399195.1. Lineage (GTDB taxonomy): Bacteria > Pseudomonadota > Gammaproteobacteria > Legionellales > Legionellaceae > JAPLRK01. The sequence goes on along the minus strand of JAPLRK010000075.1, from coordinate 26,358 downwards.
GACACCGCCTGCGGGTATCTGATCTTGAAACCATGGTTCTCCAAGTATTGAAGCGACTTAATGTGAGAATATTAATCATTGATGAAGTGCATAATTTATTGGCAGGCACAACTGCTATTCAGAGGGAGTTTTTAAATCTGCTGCGGTTTTTAGGCAATCAATTAAAAATTCCTATCGTATGTGTTGGCACGAGGGAAGCCTACTTTGCGATCCGAAGTGATGATCAACTTGAAAATCGATTTGAACCATTTACATTGCCATTATGGAAAGATGATGCTGAATTTGCATCGCTGCTCGCAAGCATTACGTCGACTTTGCCGCTACGAAAACCTTCGATATTAACAGCACCCGAGGTGACTCGATTTATTCTTGATAAATGCGAAGGAACCATCGGTGAAATAATAACGCTACTCACCAAGGCAGCCATACTTGCAATTGAATCAGGTGAGGAAATGATCAACAAAAAAATTTTGGCACGGATTGATTATTTATCTCCGAGTGAAAGACGTCGAGCCTTTGAGCGTGACCTAATAGAATGAAATTCTCTACCTCAACGATTACAAATGAAAATACAATTGTTCCTTGGCTCGCGGCTGAAGGACCACTTGCGTATTCGCCACTTTCACCACCAACCTCAGATTATTTTTTTCTCTATAACTTCATTTTACCTGGTATTTTCAGCAAAAGTGTAAACCTTAGGCAACACTATTGGTTTGGTGATTATTCAGGCCAAAATAGTTATTCGATCTATTTATTAAAAAATTTCTGGGAGGATGCACGAATCGGTAGAGTCAATCCCATTTTTACTCATGAGCCTGTTGGCGATTTAATGCATCTTGAAGTACCCATTGCTGTATTTAAACACTCATTAAAAAAACTACGTGAATCCCATTACCTTTTCATGCAACATGGCTCTTATCTGATAACACCTATAAGTGAACAGCCATTGATAAAAGATGGTTTCGTTCTTCTATATAGAGGAATTGGGGACTCTAAAAAATTTAATCTTCACCAAATGCCAGACGATAGCAATTTAATTGATCAATATCGGAAGACACAATCAAATTATTTTACTGACTCGGTGAGAAGCTTCGCCATAGCACATTCTGGAACATTCCGAGGTGAAACCGGCCATTTGCTAAGTGCATCCGAGTTACCTTTTCCTGAATCCCCTCTTGTTGAGGAGAGGCATAATGGCCTAATGAAACTACTGAAAATCACCAGTCAATGCTATACGCTCAGCAAAAACTTAGCTAAATATAAATTTGGTCCATCGTACGTAACCTTTAAAACCCCCGTTGCAAATATTCGAATTTGCACCTATTTTTCAGGTGAACATGAGGTAAAAATATTGTCTCTCGATAAACTCATACCTATCAAAGCAACTCGATGTAAATTCAGTCCAGACGATTAACGAGATTTCATGCTTTAATAGGGTAGACCGTAACAGAACACTTTAATGGAACAGAATTTTTGTTCTAATAGGATTGATTTTTATTTTTTGGTTCACTATCATGTGCTCTTCTAGATTCTAATGGAACAAATTCATGGCTTGTTATGGGTATGCGCGTGTGTCAAGCATTGACCAAGACTATGCATTACAGGAAAAAGCACTTCGTGCTGCTGGTTGTGAAATTGTGCGAGCAGAAAAAGCATCAGGAACCAAACGGAATGGACGCACCGAATTAGAACTATTACTAGAGTTCCTACATGATGGCGATACGTTGATGGTCACCCGAGTGGATAGGCTCGCGCGTAGCATTAAAGATTTACAAGACATCGTGTATGCACTTAAAGAAAAAAACGTGACATTAAAAGCAACGGAACAACCTATCGATACTCGTACAGCTGCTGGCAAGGCTTTTCTCGATATGTTAGGCGTTTTTGCTGAATTTGAAACAAATCTTCGACGTGAGAGACAACTGGAGGGAATTGCTGCTGCGAAACAACGTGGCGCTTACTCAGGACGAAAAAAGAAGATTGACGACAAAGAAATTCAGCATCTACATTTTGAAGAAAAAATAAGGCCTACAGAAATAGCAAGGCGCTTGGGAATAGGTCGCACTTCTGTGTATCGAGCCATCTCTAAAGACAACAAGACAACGTAAAATAATCACTTATTTCAGAAGGACTCAGCATGCAAGTTATTAAGTATGATCAAGTACAAGAGAAAATTATTAATGTTCGTAACCAACAAGTGATTATTGACTCTGATGTGGCTGAGCTATATGGGTTAGATACTAAACGTGTAAATGAAGCCGTTAATCGAAATCCTGATAAATTTCCAGAAGGCTATTTAATACAGTTGACTTCATCTGAATGGGAGGAAGTGAGGTCGCAAATTGCGACCTCACCTACCCCTTTAGGAGGAGGAAAAGTACGGCCTCCTAAGGCTTTCACGGAGCGCGGCCTGTATATGTTGGCAACAATTTTAAAAAGCCCCCAAGCAGTAGAGACCACTTTAGCTATTATTGATACATTTTCCAAAGTTAGAGAATTAAGTCGCGTCATTAATCAGGTTCAATCTCTGCCTGAAAACTCACCAAAGCAAAAAACGTTGATGGAGCATACCGGGGACTTGATCATGGATTTAATCGTTCCCGACGATGAACTTGAGGTTACGGGTACAGAAACAACATATGAGATGAACCTCGCGATATTCAAAATAAAAAGAACTGTTAAGAAAAGCAAGTAATGTGAGCCTGTTTAAGCAAATTTGTAACGGTTTGCTTTTTTTTGTTGAAGTGAAGTGGAGAGGTAAAATATTAATGATTAAAACTGGAAGAAATGCGCCGTGCATATGTGGTAGTGAAAAAAAGTACAAAAAATGCTGTTTATATCGTGGAGTTTCAGTACCTGCATCTGGAGCTCACTCGAAAACATCAGGAAAAGTATTAGTAAAGACATTAACAGATGAGTTTTTTCAGCCTGTTCGAATTTATTACATCATACATGATGAGGCAGGCCTACAAGAGAAATTTAATCGATTAAGATGTTTTGAATATGATGCAATTCTAAATGATTGGACAATACTTTACTCTGATGAAGCCGCCAGCATCGGTTTGAAGGTATCGCCGGAAAAAATACCTCTTCAAGCGCAACCATTAATTATCGCAACTATTTTTATTGAAAATAAGCAGACTATGCTAATCGATGTTCGTTCAATTGAGCGAGCAGCGCGTGTAATTGAATTTATAAATAACCATGTTCCGCGCGAGATTGCTGAAGTCACCCATGCTTCTATTTATAATGAATTAATTACAGCGACTAATAATGACTCCGAAAGCTTAAGGGATATTGATTATGATGAAATATTTAGTGATGAAAATATCACAGTAATTGATCCTGAGGCGCACTTTTTAGAAGCAGAAACACTCGCATCACAATATGAAGATAAGGCCGAAGTCTTTGCCATCATGACTCGAAGGACCCAAGAAAAGGCTAAACAACCCTTGCCTAAAGCTGAAAAATTTCCAGTTTATTTTTATGACGAAGGAATTCAGCACTTTGAAACCGCATTTAAAATGCGGCAGCATATTGCCGCAGAGCATTTTTTTGGAAATAAGGATTTTTCATTTTATGATTTGATCCATAATTTAGTTTCAAAAAACCAAGATGTATTTGCTAATGAAAAATTGATTTAATGACCACATATTTTTGTCTACATGGACTTTATTTTTACATAAGTCCTGTTGGAGCATCAAATGTGCGACATCTCGCGACATATTTATGTATTTATTTGGACGATAGATCTACTAAATATGCAACATGCTTGTTTTTCAATACAAGTCATGTGTCGCAATAAAAAACTTCATTCTATAGCGTCCAAAATATTGTCATTGAAGACGACTTCTGTAATTCATTGAAGAGGACTTATGGCTATTGCAGTTGTCTTCTGAAAATGACAAGCTTACAGAGCGATTCATTGATACCCGAACGCACAAGTTTTGTCTGGATCATGTGAAGCGTTTTTAAATTATCAGGCCATTGAGTCAGGAACGAGAGTGGGGAATGGTGTGAATTCTTGCGGACTTTGGCCCAATCCGTTGTGGGGATGTTGAAAAAAGTTTCTTCCGATAGGTTAAGCCAGGAGCATAAATAATGATTTTTTTCACCTGGTTCACATAACAAATACAAAGGGGAACATTCAGAGCCAGGCAAGCTTTTTCCCCAGGCTGATGTTGGGATCCGCTGCATCATAGCTGGGCTGAACTCGAACATTAATTGAAGGAGCTCAAGACCTTTGGGCTCTGTGAATAACATGAGTAAGGGCCAGGTTCCGGCAAAGTCACCGACTTTAATCGTCTCACCCCAGGCTTCTCCCGGTATGTTGCGGAATATTTCAGGGAAGCAGAATAGTATTCGCCTTAGAAAATTGATGCCATCGGGTCTCCTAGTTAACAAACACAAAGGACTCGTGCCATTTTCTAGGGTTGGTGAGCAAATTGGGCGGCCCCATGCGTCCCCTGGAATGGTAGTGAATACCTCAGGGCATGCGTGCATCAAGGTTTGAAGAAATAGGATACCCTGTGTTTGTGTGCATAAAACAAACAGTAGGTTTAGGTTTTTCTCGCCTTCTGGCATGGGTAGATCTTTGATCCAAGTATCTGCAGGCAGCGCGCAGATGATGTCAGGATAATCTTGAACTAGTATTTGCAGAAACCGCATGCCCTCTTTGTTGCCTATCAGTTGAAACAAAGGCGATGCGATTGCCCCAGTTTTAGCCGTTTTGGTTGATGTCCATACGGTGGGTGAGATAGCGCGCACAATCTCAGGATGAGTTTGAAGCAGCGTTAGAAGAAAGGAGGCGCCATGCTCCGTTTTACATAATTTATAAAGAGGTGATGTGCCGACAGAATCAACGCATGTGATCTTCTGCTCCCATGCCAGCGCTGAAATCCCTCCAACGGCCGCAGGGAATGTGTCTATCATGCTTAAAAGAATGCGCTGGCCCATGTCGGATGCCGATAGAAAATACAAGGGAGAGTAGCCGGCTATACCTTCCGGAGTTTTTGGCTGTGGCCCCCAAATTTCAGGTGGAATGGCACTTATCACTTAAAGGTCCATTTTGGCTCGGGTCGTCGCCGTGATGGCCTCATTGAACGGGACTAGAAACGATTCGTCGGCTTCGCCTGATTTTGCTCGGTGCCGGGGAACAGTCTCCGTGCTTTTGGTGTGTAATTTCTTCCCGGCGGCCTGAAAGTACGCGCTATCAAAGAGCTTGTATAGAACGACCGTGTTATATTCAAGTCCTTTGATCTGACTCGGTGTGAAAATGACTGAGGTTTCAAATTGTTCGCGCGCTTGTTCTAGGTGTTCATGATCTGTAACAACGGCAAATTGTGCGTTATGCATCGAGGTACCGCGAAGTCGCTCTATGGCTTCTTTGTCATCTGGATGAAGCCACGTGGCGTTTCCTGTTGTACCCAGCAGTTCAGGCGAAACGCACATTTCTTGGGACTCACCTTTGTCTACAGCACCGCCCGTGCATTGATTTTTTAATTCAACGAGCGCATTAGCTATGTCTAACACACGCTGTGGACAACGGTAAGATGCGGGTAAATGAACAATGCAGGTTCTGAGTTTTGCTTTGTGAAGCATGTCTTTTAAATAGATCAGGCGTGATTTACCGTCAAACAATATTTGATGTTCGCCCAGAAGATAGGCAATTTGACCCCGGGCGAGCTGGTTTAAGCTTTGCAATTGCTCGTATGAAAAATCTTGTGCTTCGTCCACGACGACAAGCGGGTAAGCAATATCTACATCGAGTGGGCAAAGATCGGCGGAAAAAATATGTTTTGCTTTGAGATGCTGCAAGTATCTTGAATATAACGCACACAGCGTTCGACGATCCTCGGGACGGCTTATCAGGCTGCGGCGTTGACCTAAATGAGTGTATTCTTCGTCACTATATCCTGATCTGATTCTGAATTCTCGCCACAGGTCATTGGCCTTTAACGATCGAATCAAATCGTGGCTCTTGGGGCTCAGGGCATCAAGCCATGTTTTAAAATCGTTTTCGTCGGCTAGGGTTAACCCGCGCGCGAGAAGCATGGACTTATAGGTTATAAAGAGAACGTCGGTCCGAAAGCCTCTTTCATGGGCAATTTCATTCCAACTCTCCTGCATCAAGCGACATAAATGGTTTGATTGGCAGATGTACATCGGCGGGGAAGGGTGATCCCTGTGTTCGCGTACATAGCTAACCAACATAGACAACGCAATGCAAGTTTTTCCCGAACCTGCGGGGCCACTCACGACAGTAGGTAATGTCGCTTGAATGGCCGCTTGTTGATTCGTATTCAACTCGATGAATTGCCGTTGAAAATAAACCAAGGGTATGGGATCGAGGACATCATCCACAGGTGCCGCATCGATGAGCAGTTTTTCTTCTCCCATGGGTTCAAAAGCGCACGTTTCTTTGGTCGATAAAAATGCGTTTAAAACCCCTCGTTGTAAAAACGAACTGTCTTCGTAATGGTGTCCAAGCACCACATCCAGTAAATACGCCTTGCCTGCGCAGGTCGTGAATAAAATACGGTCGCTTCGGTTGATGCGAATGCTAAAAATAGGGTGACGAGAGGGCGTTCTTAGTTTTTCCAGAGACAAGGCATCATATTCACCTTGGAGTAATTTCAAAAGGGTGCTGCGATACGGTGCAAAGCGTTCAAAATCACCCATCAGATCATGCCAATAGTACACACGTGCCATGAAACAAGTCCGGTTAAAAAATATGCAGTATTATAGATCAGTAAAGCGTGAATGAAAACAATTGACTCAATTGGTATTCAGCTCATGGTAACTGCCCTTACGACACCGCTCACGAAAATACTTTATGTAACGCCAGCAATGTTTTTTCATCATGCGAGGTCAAAGCAAGGGTTGCTTTTCCAAGGGCCGTGTATAGGTCTTTTTGATGAAGATCCTCAAGCGCTGTCAGATGGTTGCTGATGGTTGCCACATCGCCTCTTTGAATAGGACCCGTCAACGCACGCTCTGGGGATAGGGTTTTTTCTAGATTCAGGGTTGTGCTCTTCATGATGTTCACGATAACCTTCATCGCCATTTCTCTGTCTAGTCCCGTATCTATCAAGCAGGATACTGCCTGGTGTGATAGGGTCACGAGGTAATTCGAAGCAAAGACGCCTGCTGTGTGGTACAGCGCTTTCTTATCCTTTTCAATGGGGTAGGTGACAGCGCCTAAGGCTTGAAATAAGGGGATGATGAGGTCGGTGGCGTCTAAATCGCCTTCATAGGCGCAAAAGGTGCCTGGAAATGCTGTCACGCTGAACGTGGGATCTGCAAAGCAACGCATGGGATGAATGCTTGCAACATGGCATCCAAGCGTTTTCATGGGCAATAATACATCAGATGATAAGGAGCCACTGCAGTGTACGACGACAGAGCCAGGTAAGATGCTTTTGTTCTTTTGCAGCGCTAGACATGTATCAACAATGGCATCATCTGGCGTGGTGATGAACACCAGATCGGCTGGAGGTAACGAGGCACTATCGGCGAATGCACAGCCATCGCCCATCCATTGAATACTCTTTTCAGCACTGTCTAGGCTTTGATTGACAACCCCACGGATCGTTGCGAGTTTATGATTGACCAGCAAACGACCGAGTGTTTTACCCAGATTGCCTGCGCCAATTATATTTATCCATTTCGGTTTGATCATTACTAGTCCTAAGTGACTATATTTTATAAGATGAATTGACTGTATCAACCCATTGAAGTCCAAAAACACATCAGATCTAAAATTATTCGGACAGAATTGCATGCGTCTTTTTGCATGCAGTTTTGTCCAGAGCATCTTAAGCACGTAGGTGCACCACTTCATCAAATAACTTGCAAGAAATCCCCTCATCCGCCCTGCGGGCACCTTCTCCCCATGCCTGGGGAGAAGGGAATAAGGAAGGAAGTTATTTAGAAGTTCAAACGAATGATTGGTATAAAGTACCACCAAACCAAGAAAAGTCAAGATAACAAAACGACCAGAAAGGTCGAAAAATATGTTAAATTGGATATGCAAACCATATATAACGCGATTTTCAACTTTCGGCATCAGAAGTTAGCCTGCACGACAAAATTGGCCAAATGCTTCTTAATTACTGACGATATGCAGATGAAAGCTCCCGATCTTAACTTCCTTCCTTATTCCCTTCTCCCCAGACATGGGGAGATTGATGAAGTTCGAGATGATGAAAACCATCCTTAATAACTTGACCCAAGCGCCGATAAACTGATATTAATAAATCCACTTTTCTTTTGGCTTGATGATGCGAAAACTCTCATTTCTTTTGTTCATCATATTATTGTCTTCCTGTAAGCAGGCTCCCCTTCGTTATAATGGATATATGGATGCTGATCTGACGTATCTTTCCAGTAATTTTCCGGGTCGTTTGGTCGAGCTTTTTGTGTCGAGAGGTCAATCCGTTAATAAGCATCAATTGCTCTTTAAGCTTGAGCAAACCAGTGAGCAATTTGCTGTTGCTGGCAGTGAGTTGCAGCAAGATGTTCTTATCTCTCAGAAACAAGAGTTGATGAACAAACTTTATTATGCGGAGACTAATTATCGACGTAACCTTTTGATGAGAAAAAACAATGCGGCCAGTCAGAATGATTTGGATCTTGCAAAGGAGAATCTGGATGTTCTTAAAAATCAATTGACAGCCATTGATTCTCAAATTCAAAGCAGTCGAGTCGACATCCAACAAAAGCAATGGGACGTGAGACGAAAAGAAAATGTTGCAGTGGACTCGGGGTTGATTTTTGACACCTATTTTACGCAAGGTGAGTATGTCCAGGCAGGCCAACCCATTGTCTCTTTGATATCACCATCTCATATCAAAGTTGTCTTTTTCGTGCCAGAGACGGATCTGAATAAAATATTTTTAAAGGGATCTGTGACGATCTCTAGTGATAGTGAACCTTCTTTGGCGAAGGGATGGATCAGTTATATTTCAAGTAAAGCGCAATATACCCCGCCCATGATTTTTTCTCGTGAAGAAAGCCAGGCGTTGGTGTTTCGGGTTGAAGCTAAGATTGAGGCTCCTCATTTGAATCAATTGCATTTGGGGCAACCTGTTTATCTGGAATTGGAGCGATGAGTACTGCGGCTATTGACATCCAAGGGTTAACCAAACAATTTGATTCTCGGGTGGTGGTGGATCATATCTCACTTGTCGTGCCGAAAGGGAGCGTGTTTGGATTTTTAGGATCCAATGGAAGCGGCAAGACGACCATGATCCGCATGATTTGTGGTTTGTTGACGCCGACCTCAGGGACGGGTCGATGTCTTGGGTTTGACATCATGAAAGATCAAGAGATCATCAAAACAAAAATTGCTTATATGCCCCAGCGGTTTAGTTTATACACAGGGTTAACGGTATATGAAAACCTGAAATTTTTTGCATCCGTATATCTTTTGAAAAATTCAAAGCAAGCCATGGAAGACATCATCGATGATATGGCGCTTCGTCCCTATCAGCATACTTTGACAGCTCAATTATCGGGTGGGTGGAAGCAGCGTTTGGCTTTGGCTTGTTGTTTGCTCCACAAACCGCAATTATTGTTTCTAGATGAACCTACGGCGGGCATAGATCCCAAAGCTCGAAAAGATTTTTGGAATTATCTGTATAAAATCGTCATTCGAGATGGAACGACGGTTTTGGTGACGACGCATTATATGGATGAGGCAGAGAAGTGTACCAACTTGGGTTATATTCACTTGGGGAAGCTGCTGTATTTAGGCACGACAAAAGAGTTGATTCCAACCTCTAAAGTGAAAACCTTCATCCTCGAAGCCCCCTCCCAATCTTTGAATCAATTAAACGAGATGATCTCTAGCAGATATCCCAACTTGTTGGTCTCTATGGTGAATAACGAGTTGCGTATTTCTTCACGGGATGCCGGACGATTAGATCAGTTTATGAAAGAAGAAGTGCGTTATTCTTTTAAAGAGGTTCGACCGAGTTTTGAAGAGGTGTTTATTGAGTTGATGCAATGATGTCGATATTTCAACACCGACATGCCATCTCATTCCCTAGAATTGGAGGCTTAATTCGCAAAGAATTCACTTTGATCCTGCGCGATAAAGGCACGCTTGCGATGTTGGTGATGCTGCCCATCATGCTGCTCATCGTGTTTGGATTTGCCATCAATTTAGATCCCAAACATCTGCCAACCGCGGTGATCAGTTATGATCATTCGCCATTAACGCGGGGTTTTGTTAGCTCGCTTGAGACCTCTGGTTATTTTCACCTGGTGGATACCACAAATGATGAGAGATCGGTGAAACAAAAGTTGAGCAGTGGGAAGTTAAGTTTTGCCATTACCATTCCGGCTCAGTTCACGCGAGCGTTTATCCGAGGAGAAAACCCGGCGATTTGGGTTGCGATAGATGGCTCCGATCCGGGGAGCAGTGCCACTGCGTTGGGGCATATTCAACCCATGTTGACTCAAGCGATTTCTGAATTTTCGGAGCGTGGTCTTGGCTTTGTTTCGACGCAGTCTAAAGATAGGTCGGCACAGCTTATCATTCATCGACTGTATAATGAATCCAATCGCAGTGCGTTTAATATTGTGCCAGGATTGATAGGTGTATTGCTTACCTTGACGATGGTGGTATTAACGTCAACAGCCATCACCTCCGAATTTGACTCAGGGACCATGGAGATGATGTTAAGCACGCCCTTAACGCCTACGGAGATCATTTTAGGAAAGGTGATTCCCTACATCGTTTTGGGGTATTTACAGTTAACCAGCATCTTGCTTTTTGGACGGTTACTCATTCATATTCCTATAGAGGGGAGTTTGTTTTTGCTTTATGTGGCCACGGCGCCATTTATCATCGCGAATTTGATGGTGGGGATGATTTTTTCAACCGTTGCCAAAACCCCGATGCAAGCCATGCAATTGAGTACCTTCTACCAGCTGCCCTCGATGTTTTTATCAGGTTATATTTTTTCATTTTATGGCATGCCTTCTTGGGCGCAGTGGATTGGTACTTGTATGCCCATGACCTATTTTATGAGAATTGCGCGTGGGATTATGCTGAAGGGGAATGGGATGCATGAGATTGTGCCCAACATTTTCCCCATTTTGATCATCACGGTGATCCTTATTGTTTTCACGAGAATGATTTTTAGAAAAACACTGGATTGATATGAAACGATGTTGGATTGTGTTGTCACTGATCTTTCTTGGGGGGTGCACGGCCTTGCCGCCGGTAAAGCCATCCGATGTGTCTATTCCAAAAGCGACACGCTCTGGCATCAAGATAGTTGATGATGATCATGATTTCAGTCACCTGAAATGGTGGAAAAAAATGCATGATCCCGTGTTAAATCATGTGATCGAGCAGGCGCTTGAAAACAATCAACAAATACAAACGGCCAGTGCTAATATTTTACAAGCAAAGGCCACTGTACAGGCCGCGCGTTTTTCGTGGTTACCCACGCTAGGTGCTGAAGCGTCAGGCTTTGTTGGCGGGGGATGGGATAGTAGTTTCACACCAGAGGGTGCCTTGGCACGGAGCCCAGTGTTGACTAAAATGGGCAGCATGCATTTTAGAGGGTACTATAGTGGGTTTGTTCCAAGTTACTCGCTCAATATTTTAGAAAACATTCATAAAAACAAATGGGCAAACGCTTCGCTAGATCTACAACGAGCGGCGTATCAATCCACCCGATTGAGCATCATCAGCCAAGTCACGGGCACCTACTTTATGCTTTTGGGACAAAAAGAGCAGCTTCGCATTCAATCGCAGCTGGTTCGGGATTTAAAGAATTTGCGTCAATTAGAGAAGCTCAGATTTCAAGCAGGTGCGAGTGATTTATCTACGGTTACGGAAATTGACGAGCAACTGGCCAACAGTCTTTCGGATCTTGTCCCCATCCAAAACAGTCTTCATCAACTTGAAAATGCTCTGTCGGTCTTGTTGGGCCGAAATCCCGCCCCCTTCATCACGCATGCCAGGTTAAAAATGCCTGCTTTGCAAGGACTTATTCCGCCGAAGATTCCCTCAGGCGTTTTGAAAAAGCGTCCAGACATCATCATGGCTGACGCGAACTTAAGAATGACCGAAGCACAATTGGGCATCGCTTATGCGGCGTTTTTCCCTAACATTTCGCTCACAGGCTTGTTGGGACGCGCTTCGTTGGATTTATCTCATTTGTTGGATGTGAGCACGGGTCTTTGGGTCACACAGGCAGCAGCGAGCATGCCCTTGTTGAATGGGAGTACCTATGCTCAGATCTCGGCATCAAAAGCGAGTTATTTGGCAACTTATCATACCTATGTGCAAACGTTAAAATCAGCATTTTCAGATGTGGACAACAGCCTAACGAATCAGCAGAACATGAACCGCATCAAGTTAAATCAACTGCAGGCGCTAAGGGCATCCAAACGCTCTTACGATTTGGTGTATGCTAGATCCCGAGCGGGTGCCCAGGGTTTGCGTGAAGAACTCCATGCCAAGGTGACCTACGAACAGGCGCAATTAAAGCTTGTGTTGGCCACGATGCAACAACTGGATGCTTTGGTTGGGGTGTATCAATCGTTGGCGGGGGGGATGGCTTAGGTTGCCAGGTGAAAAGGCGCTTTTGAGCTATAATAAATATGAAAGGGTATGATGGAGATGGTGATGCCTAATAGTGCTTCAATTCATAATAATAACTGTTGGGCTTATTTTACAAATCTTGCGTCGTTTTCTGAACAGATCCTTCCCATACTGAAGGAGCACTCGCCCTACTTTAATGACATAAAAGTAGAAAATTATTTAATGGATGGAAAACGTCCTGATAGTTCACTTGGTCACAAGGAGTACTTCTCAACTTTTTCTTACGCCAACGCTTATACGGCTTTATATACCTTTGTTGAAGCTAACATAGGGCTTTTTGATGCTGATACATTTGATTCCTTTATTCTATCGATGTATGAAAATGATAGTGAGATCTTAACGAGCACTTATCGGCAGATCACAACGCCTATCGAAAGAGTAACCCATGAAGAGAGAGTATCTAAAAGGATAGCTAAAGCACTTCACGACACAGGAAATAAAGAAGTTCCAGAAAACTCCCCTTCTCAATTAGGTCAGACGGGGAAACGGCTGCAGTCGTGGGCTTCTCCAGATCACAAACCTCAATCAACCACTGGCCTTCCGACTTTGCGTCGGTATCCCTATCAAGCAGGGAAAACGCTGCCACTTGAAATACGGATGAGTACACAAATACAAAGGGAAGGGTATCAGCTTAAGGTAAGCCCTTTGTTTAAACGGTTTTTAGAGGCTAAAGGACGTACTAAAGAAAAGAGTGAAAATAAAGTTGCTCATCTTTATATCAATAACTTAGGTAAAGATGGTGTACACCACTACCTGTCTACTGATAATGACAAAACAAAGAAGTTATCGGAGCTTGAAAAAATTCCAGATCTTGCCGTGATCACCTTACCAGCACAAGGCGGCTTGATGGGATTAGATCATTATTTGGATACAACTTCTACTCATACCTATGCTGATGTCCTGGCTGAGTTTTTGCATATTGCTGAAGAGGATGGTAAGTCTCAGGAGACCATCCGTGATTTTCATATTTCTACTGCAGTCAGAGCATTACTTTTTACTCCGCCAACAACACAGCATGGAAAATTAACCGAGTTGATCGAGAACAGTTTTAGGGCCATGAACATAGGAGACGGCTGCACTCTGACCACAGCTCAGCGTCAAGCAGTCTATGTTCATTTTATCAAATTTGAATTGACCAACCATATCCTGAAGACCCTCAACCCCCTGAGTTTCAATATCAGCTGTAAAGAGGCTATCGATCGCGGTGCTCTTGGTTCGGCATATTATCATTTGATGACCTCTATTCAAGAAAAAAACCCCATGTCCATGGAGGATTTTGAACAAGCAGTTCATGCCGCGGCAAGCGCTGTGAAAGGTCGTGGGATGAATGATCATTTGAACATTTTATGGAATGCGATACATTGTTATGTTGAGGGTAAGAAGGATGAGATTAATGCTGATCCTAAGCTAAAGTGGTTGATAGAATGGCGCGATAAGCATTGTCCACCACAACGGCTTGAAGAGGTTGTGAGATCAAGCATTCAGCAGCTTGGCACTCAGGAAGAACCGCTGAAACAAATATTAGACAATATTCAACTCCAGATGGGGAAGGGCGTCAGTGGTAAAAGACTTTTTTTAAAAATTGTGGGGAGTATTAAGGAAATGTATCACGGACCGACTGGCCATCAATTACTCAACTTTGAAAATCTGACCAACCAACTGACGATTCGTCATCCAAAGACACAGATACTAGTGGGTATTCTTAAAAAATATTTAGGAATAGTCTTAGGGATCAAATCCTGGGCACGAACAGGTGCTGCTACAGCGGCAGCAGGTACGTACGTCGATGAGCGTAGGAAGATTCAAGATAGCATGACAGCGTATGTTAAAGGCATAAGAGACGGTACACTCAAGCCACCTAGTCCTTCTTCCGGGCCTAAATAATCCTCCCAGGGAAGAATAAACATCCCGCCCTCAAGCAAAGCGATCGGATCTTGACTCCCCAGATAATATCATTTCATTTTTTACAAACCATACTTGAGATTTTGGCATAAATACTCAACTCATACACAGGATTTCGCTCCCGATCCTTATTTTCCGCTGATCACTTGAACCCACCGTTGATTTTCCTGATCCATCTCAACCCCATGGATTGACGTTTCAAAACCAGGCAGAGCTTGTCCTATCTCATCGAGCATTAATAAAAAATCCAAAATAGGCAGTGATGCGTCCGTTATTTTTTCGCCAGGCATGATCAAGGGGACGCCGGGAGGGTAAGGTAGAATCATGACGGCACAAATTTTCCCTTTGAGTTGTTTTAGGGGGACGCGTACAGTCTCTTGTCGGATTAATTTTTGATAGGCTTGATGAGGGGTGATGCTCATTTCGGGTAGCACATCAAAGGCATGATACATGGCTTGGGGTAAATTGTATTTTTGTATGAGCTTGTGTAAGTGATCTGCTAGTCCTTGGATGGACTGTGTTTTATAGACATCGGGGTGTTCTTGATATAATTGCGGAAGCATCGATTGGATCGAGGCATTATGATCAAACATTTGTTTGAATTGATTCAAGGCGGTGAGTAAGGCCATGGACTTGGCTTTTGTGATGCCTATGCTGAAGAGGAATAACATGGAGTAGGGTCCTGTCTTCTCGACGATCATCCCATGAGTTGATAGAAATTTTTCAACGATAATGGCAGGAATGCCCCAGGGTTCCAATGCGCCATTTTTAATGCCGGGCAGGAGGACCGTGACTTTGATGGGATCTAGATACAAGTGATCGGGATCTGTCTTATGAAAACCGTGCCACTGTTCTTCAGGTTTTAGCGGAAAACACCCTGGTTCATTGACCTCGTCAGGTTGCCATACATCAAAATACCAATCAGGGCTTTGCTCTTTGAGTCGTTTGATTTCAGCGCGAAAATCCAAAGCGAGCGTGAGGGCCTCTTGAATCAGATCATACCCTTGCTTTCCAGAGACCATGGCTGCTGAAACTTCACAACTGGCGACCAATGGGTAGAACGGTGAGGTGGAGGTGTGCATCATGTAGACTTCATTCAAAATATGTTCGTTATAATGGCCTTTGATGTGAATCATGGACGATTGACTGAAAGCGGCCAATAATTTATGGGTAGATTGGGTTTCGAAAATGACTTGATCGTGCTCAGGGATCAGATCCATGGCATATTTACCCGCGTAGATCGGATGAAATTTGGCATAGGGTAACCAAGCACTATCGAAATGGAGATGTTTGACCTTCAGACTTTTTTGTATGGCTTCTAGGTTGTAGAGAATGCCATCGTAAGTGGAATGGGTGATGACCGCATAGGTTGGCCATTTGGCATCCATCGGGAGTGCCGAGATTTTATCTTTGATAGCCGATGAGGTGAATTCAGACTTTGGGATCCCTCCTAAGATGCCATAAGCATTGCGGGTCGGTTTTAAATACAGCGGCACGACATCCGCGATCATTAAAAAATGGCTTAATGATTTGTGACAATTCCTATCAATAATGACGGTGTCACCCGTTGTCGCACAAGACATACCCACGATTTTATTGGAGGTTGACGTGCCATTGGTGACAATGTAGGAGCGATCACTTCCAAACACTTTGGCGATATAGTCTTCTGCCTCGCGTTGTGGGCCTGAATGATCTAGTAAGCTACCCAGCTCTTCCATAGAGATGGAGAGATCTGATAAAAAAATATTGCCTCCCCAAAAATCATAAAAAGAAGCTCCAACAGGCGTTTTTTGAAAAGCAGTGCCCCCCAAATGACCGGGGGTGCAAAAGGAGTAGTTTAATTCATGAACATAATGTATGAGCGCTCGGGTGAACGGTGGCAAAATGGTTTGCATGTAGTGTTTGATGGAACGAATGATACGTTTCACATCATCGCGAGACAAATTCGCATCATATTGTAAAAAACCAAGCGTCAATTCAAAATCAATCAAATTAATGTCAACAGCCGTGTGTTTTTGAGTGAGGGCAAAAATCGGCAGTAGAGGATTGTGATCGGAAAAGTGGCGTAAATCGTCCATCAAAAACTCATCCCAATCATAAATAACGCCCACAACACGCGGATTCATGCTACTTAGGGTGTAGGCTTCTTTGATGGAGGGACAAGGCGTGATTTGAAAATTTTTTATGGAAAGTTCATGCTCTAATTTATGGATAAAGTGCTTTTTATATTCTTCGATGTGTTGGTCATAGACAAATAAAATATGGTGCATGTTCCCTCCAGGCCTGTTCCTCAGTATGAAGGTAAATGAGGCAAGAGTTCAACCCTATCTTTGATGGCTATTAAGGTGTCCAACAATCCGTATTCGTTGCGGTTTGTTGATTCGCTTGATCAATGCTCATCGTGGTGCAATGGGTGTCTGGCGTTTGCGTGCCTGTCGTGGTGGCGGTTAGGGTGTAGGTCGTGGCGGCCTGGTTGGTGAGTGTGATGGTGTAATAGCCTTTGGGTGAGGTTTTGGGGAAGGTTGGAAGTGCTCCACAGGCGCCATTGTAGGTGAAGGTTTGTGAATAGCAAGTTTCTAAGATCACTTGATCTTGTGCGAGCGTTGACATCGCATCTGCTCGGTGTGATTTGAGGATCCAGGCTGTGTATGATGGATAGGCGATGAGGGCTAAAATGCCTATAATGACAAGGGTGATCATCAGCTCTATGAGTGTAAATCCTCGCGTTTTAAGATGAATGGGTCTTCGCATGTCTGTTCTCCTTATTGTAGTTGCCACCATGCTGTTTGGCGTCCATTATTGTTTGGCGTGATGATGGGCAATTGTTGACCACTGGACATGTTGGCCAGCAAATCGGTATTGGATAGCGTCGATGGCAGAATGATGGGTGCGCTGACATAGCCAGGGAGCAGTCCAAGACCTACTGGATTTAATCCAGTGTATTGATCACTGCTGGTGATGGTGCCGGAGGCATTGATATCCAGCTGCGGCAAGGGGAAGGCGCCACCTGTTATGTAATTAATGTCTAAAAACATGGAGGATGCCATACCACAGGGTGTGGCGGGTGGGGTGTTCAGCGTCGTGATGAACGAGCCATTGATCAACAGAGGTACGGTGATCACACGTTGACCTGGGATTGGCAAGTCAGTGTACCAGCCATAATTGGTGCCCCAATTGACCGCAAGGGACGTGTCTAACAAGATATCTTGTGGTAGGCCTGAGGTTCCGGCAAGCACTAATGTTAAGGTTTGTGCTTGCAGGTTGGCTCTATGGAGCACCACGCCAGCGCTTGTTGGGCGATCCCATACCCCATAGATGGATTGGGTTTGCGTGTTGCTCAAGTCGCCATTTGTCAGAAATTGACCTGTACCAAACATCACAAAGAGACCTGGAAGTCGAGGATAGCTTGGATTTAAAGTGACTTGCGGGGGCGTTGTGATGGGCTGTGGTACCGCACTGGCGTCACGCGCTTGAAATAAGAGACGGACCTGCCAGGTCAGTGGGTTGGTGTTTACCACATCTACAGCCCAAAGGTTGCCTTGGAGATCACCCGCATAGACTTGTGTGATGGGTTGACCTTCCAAGCCATCGGATTGTCCAAAAGCCACGGTGGATAAGCCTTGTGGAAGTGCTGCGTTGCAGGATCCAGCTACTGCAGCACACAAATCTATCTTCGCCAGTGTCTGTCCGTTTTGAGGATTAATGGCATATAAGATGGTTTTATTGGTTGGGCTGTTGTAACCATTTCCAAAAAAGACCGCGAACTTTAAGGTGCTGCTGTTGCTGCTGATTTGTGCCACTTGGGGTTGGCTATAACTTAAGCCCATATCTGCATCAGAAAACTCCCAGCGGATGGCGTTGGATACCAGCGTTTCTGAAGTGAAGGTTGCAGGATTTGTGACGTCCAGGGCATAAATACTCTTGCCACCCCCATTTTCACCGCCGACGAGGATGGTGTGCCAAGTGCCGTCAGAAAATTGGACATCACTAGAGACAGGTGAGCCGTTGACAAAATAAAGATGGTTTTGATTAAACAGAGGAGCCGTCAATTGAAACAGATTGCTGAAAACGCCATTTGGGACAAAGGCAAATTGTTCAGCCCCAGTGCTTACAACAAAGGCATGCATCATGCCGTCATTTGCGCCAACATAGAGCATAGGGGTTCTGTTTGCGTTCGCTAAGACATATGCGACGTAGCTTGTGGATGAGAATAACAACGTTGGGCTAGAGGGTGGGCCCACATAGAGAGGCTTGCTTTCAACGATGTCACCCAAGAGATGTGTGCGGTTACGGAAGGTGCCACCATTTCTTTTTTCAAGCGCTGAACTGCCACGTAAATACAGGAGTCTGCTGGCACCTAAGGCATCAGAAGGTTGTAATTGGGCGGTTTGTGTTGAATTGAGGTTGGCCCATAGGAACGGTATACCCCTACCCACGCCGCCGTTTAGCGTAGGATCCCAGGTGGTGATCAAGCGTGTGGACTGGGCGTCGAGCAAGGTTTGTGCTGACCAAATCGCAGTACCCACCGGGAAGCCAGTCGTTGTGCTCAACGCTTTTTTGATGAGGTTGCCTGTCCAATCTTGATATGGGGTGTCATTGCCATTGAAGCTGGTTTGAAATTCAACATCCCCAGCTTGTAGGTGGGTGGAGTTGACCGTTGCGGCGGTAGTCGTTAAGGCTTCATTTTGAAGAGCGATGAGAATGGAATTGAGATCGGCGACTAAGGCGGCAGGACTGGTTGCTGGATAATAATTGATGCTATTGCCAGCCACCGCCATGGCCGTGAGTGTGGCTGCAGCTTGTGGGTTTTGAGTTGGGTCAACGCCAGCTCCTAAGCCAATGACATAGGTTTTGATCTTAGAACTCCAAAGATTAGTTAAAGCGGTGATGGTATCTTTTAGGGCCTGATCATTGGTGGTATTGAGCGATCCATCGGCATTGAAGGTTGCTGTTTCGCCATATCCTGATGAAGATGCGGTGCCCAAAGGTGGCCACATAGAGCCGTTTAAGTCTTCTGTGGGTAGCCCATCAGAAATTAAGACGACATATTGTTTGGCAGGGCATGCAGCGACGGGCAGGGTGGCCAGGTAAGATTTTGAGGTGGTGAGCATGCCTGCGGTAGGGCCTTGAACGGCTGATGATTTGATTTCTGTAGAACTCGAATTGTTTGTTTCAGGATTTAAATAAGGGAGGAACGTGTTGATAGCCGTGGTGACGCTTGCTGTGGTCGGATTGGTGCCCGCGGTGGTCATAGGTACGATGGTTTTTCCGATGTTTGCCGATTGATTGGCATAATATCCAAAGCCACGTTCAGCATAGAGGACTTGAGGTGAGTAAGGGACATAACCTGCGTTGGTAGGCCCAGTTGCAAACCCTCCAATGTTCGGAAGTGATTTGGAATAGGTGATGAGGATGCCCTGGTTATTGTAATTGGTGAGCGTAAAATTAGGTGGGTAAGGTGTGGCCGGTGAGGGTATGCCCGTCGTTGTATAAGTGAGTAACACACCAGGGATGCCACTTCCTGCATAGAGCACGTCATTGATGTTTGGATCATCACTGCTGGAGCCTATTTGCATGTATTGGTTCGTGGAAAGTGTGGCGGATGAGTAAAAACCGGTCATTGAAGTACAATTGCTTAATACGGTTGAGGATCCGGTAGTATAGCCATAGCATGGGTTTGGAACATACCGGTTGCCTGCCAATTGGGTGTTGGTGAATGTAAAATTCGCACCTGCGGGGGACATCAGGTATAGCCAGGTGGTGTATTTTCCCAGCGAGCTGGTATTGTAGGTTTGTAGGGCAAAATCAGTGTTTTGCATGTAGGCATTGAGAATGGCAATGATTCCAGCCTTGGCCACGTTCAGTCGACTTGGGCCATTGTCATACAAAGTCCCGCTCTGATTGACGGTGTAGGGTGCTAATCCGCTGCCGTCCGCGGCTTGAATAGGGGGTGTGAAACCCGCGGGTACCGTGTAGCTTACCGGTGAACTTGAGTTTTGCAAGGTGCTGAGACTCGCAGCAAGCGATCCAGAACCTACCATGATGGCGCCGCTCAATGTGCCATCCATCGATTCTGAATTGCCAATGGCGAAGATCACCTGAGGATGAGTTGGGATGGCCAATTCTAGAGGAAATTGTGAGATAGCAAGCGATGGGACGGCCATAGCAAAGGATGGCAATAGACTGATGACCACTGTTGCAAATAGGGTCGACCTATGAAATCGTTGACGTTTTTGCGTGTTCATTCTGTTTCTCCTTCGTCTCATCTCAGGGTTATTGAGATTGAACCGTACTTTGTAATATCACTGGCGATCCCCCGCTGGCACCCACCGCGCGTACGGTGATGCGATAGATCCACGTGGGTGTGTTGTTGTTTTGTCCACCTTTAAGGACTGAGGGCAATAGTTCAACAAAATAAGCAGATTGTGCGTTGGAATTTCCTTGAAAGCTTGAGATGACTGCGTTTGTACTGGACCAATTGATGGTTGTCCATAATGGTGCGCTGGTCGGATCGTATAAATACAAGCCATTGGTTTTGGCAATAAAACTGGAAGCAGGACTTGGGTTGGCAAGTACGTTGTTGATGGCCGCATTTAGGGCTCCCTCAGCTGTTTGGAAGGCCACTTGCACATCTGCTGAATTGGTGGCGATCCGTGTTTGGGTGCTGTTGAGCGAGACCTCAGAAACCGCTAAAACGGTGAGCATCAGCAACATGAGAAGGGTTACGATAAGGGCTGATCCTCTTGGAGTGGTTCGTGATGTGTTCATGATGTCGAGTTCCTTAATTCAATGGTTATTTCAAACACATGTCTCAGACGTGTGTCGGTAGGAACCTTGACGGTTGTGCCCAATACGGTGAATTGTGTGGTCCGACCATCGCCTGAGCCTGGTTGCCCTTCGAGAAGAAAGCCTAGGCGAATCGCATAGACTTGATTCCAATTTGTAACGGCGCTTGCCGACACGTAATTGGTTAAGGCGTTGTTTGAACCAATGCCGTAGAGCACCTTCATGATTTCAACGCCGGGTACCAACGATTGTGAGGTCCATGTGCCATTGGCATTGAGGGTGGCTTTGGTTAAGGTGCTTTGTCCTCCTGGGTCATTCGCTACATAAAATGCGGTTTGGGATAAGGGTACAAACACGGAGCCTGTTTGAAAATTGACGAGCAAGGTATCGTTCGTATTATTGAGAATGCCTGCGGAGGCTGCATGAGTGACAGTGGTTCCTGCAATACCCGTGATGGCGATGACGGATGTTTTTGAACAATCTGAGATACTGCCGAAAAGTCCTGTGGTGAGTCCTGTGGTATTTTGAAGCGTGA
Organism: Legionellales bacterium; assembly: GCA_026399195.1. GTDB lineage: Bacteria > Pseudomonadota > Gammaproteobacteria > Legionellales > Legionellaceae > JAPLRK01. The sequence continues at coordinate 4,510 of JAPLRK010000075.1, read as the reverse complement.
TGGCGTTGCTGCCGGCAGTTGCTGCAGTGACGCCAATGGGTTGAGTTCCGGGAACGGCCCCCAATACCACGACCACATCACTGACGGCTTCAACACGTCCTGATAGTGAAGCGTCTAAACTGGGTGTCCAATTAGTTACAATGGCGCTGTTGGCCGTATTTTCTGTGATAGTGACAGGACTTGCTGCAGCAGATCCATACCCGTTGACCATGCTAGGAGTTGTGCCCAAAGTGCCCAATGGGGGTGGCCCGCCAGGGTTTAGATTGGATAGTGCCATCAGTAGTGTTGTGCATCCACTGAAGCCCGCTCCCCGAATCGTTGGCGTGACGAGGGCCGCAATGGCGCTCTCCGCATTCTGGATGGAGGCTTGGGAAGTGCTGGTTTTATAGGTATTTTTTTCAGAAATATAGATGGCGATAACTGCTGCAGACAGAATCACACCGAGGGTTAATCCCACCAAAATTTCAACCAATGAGAATCCATATGATGTTTTCATAACTCGCTCGAAATGATGAATTGGGAAAAGGTTGGGGTTGTGATCCCTTGTATTTGTTGTGCAGGACGACTATCCCATTGCACAGTCACCGTGACCAGGGTGTTTAATCCGGAAGCGGCAGTTGTGATCGATCCACAGCCATTGGGTAATTGTGAGACGTCTGATGCTAACCAATACCAAATATCATAAGTTGCCAGTTGCGTGGCACTGCATACGGAGACGCTACAATTGGTTGAGGGGGCACCGGGAACGGTGGGTGCACCACTGGTGACTAGGTTGTTGACGGTATAATTGCCACTGATCGCAGCTGCTCGATTGGCGTGAATTCTATCGATCACGTCGTAGGCGGATTGTACGGCTTGTTGTCTTAAGAAGCTGGCATCATTGGTTTTGTGGGTTAAGAGCAACATTTGGGCAATACCTAACATACCTATCGCTAAAATGACCAAAGCGACCAGCACTTCGAAGAGCGAAAATCCAGGTTGTCCTTGGTTCCCCAACGTGTTCATGACCTCTCCTAAATTATGGGCAAGCCAATGCGCTGGCGTCCCACACAGCTGTACCCATGGTAGAACCTACTTGTATAAATCCTGTGGGGAGGACTTCAACTGATTGGGCATAGGCTCCTCCCCGCACATCACATACTTTAAAATAGGCTTGAGTGGTGGCGATGCCCCTTGAGTCAAAGGTAACGCTGGTTGTAGCAACACCTCCAATGGGGACGTTTGATAGCGTCGGATCGTGTGGCCCTGAAAAGTGAGCTTGCAACAAGACCGGCACGCCAGGGGATGGTTGGCTTACGATGATCCAACCATTGCTCCAACTCGTGCCACAAGTGGTTGAGCTTAGAGTGCCTGCAGGACATGCCAGTACATTCATATTCTGAGTTAATGCCGTGTTACGGGCATAATTGAGGGCATGAAACAAGGCATTTGTTTGAGAGGTGATGCGGTTATTTTGAATGAGGGTTTGAAATGAGGGTATGGCAATCATCACGAGGATGGCCATGACGCAAATGGTCACGATGAGCTCTATCAAAGTTACCCCTTCCCAGCAGATTGGGGGCGAATGTTGGCTGTACGGCAAATGTTTCACAGTCCTTCTCCATATTGACATCTATCTCATATATACATTATAGTAAAGGATCGTGTTTTTAGCTTGCTCTACAAATGTCTCAACAGTTAACCATTCTTGAACTTTCAAAAAAGCTAGGTAAGATTTTGTTCCAACACAAATACCGATGTGTGGTGGCCGAATCATGTACTGGAGGAAGTTTGGCTGCGGCTATTACTGACATACCAGGAAGTTCTCAATGGTTTGATCGGGGCTTTGTGACCTACTCAAATGAGTCTAAAACCGAAGTTTTGAGCGTGCCATCCCACATGATTATTGAAGAGGGTGCCGTGAGTGAAGCCACAGCCCTCGCCATGGCGCACGGGGCACTGACCGCGTCTTCAGCTGACGTGAGTGCGGCCATCACCGGGGTTGCAGGACCGGGCGGTGGGCGGGTTGACAAACCCGTTGGCACGGTTTGGATAGCTTGGGCTGGTCATATGTTTCCAAGCCATGCTCAGTGCTATTTGTTTGCAGGAGATAGAGAGGCTATCCGTCACCAGGCTGTGCGTATGGCTTTGGATGGGTTGATTGAAGTGATGAAATTCACTGGCTAGCTGCCGATTGCCCTGGCCAATGTTGCGTTGGCTGTCCTGGCCAGGCACCTGTTTGGGCTGCGGCACCTGTTTGGGCTGTGGCCGTTGTTTGTTCTGTACAGGGGTACTTTTTTCTTAAGCCGAGCAAGGCAATCTGAGAGACAGTCATTTGATCTTTATCACTTTGTTGGCTTGATAGCTCACGATAGGTTGATTGGATGAGCTCATTGACCGAAGCGGGATCGAGCGCAACCCCTGCTGGGATGCAGAACAAAGGATGTCCCGCAGCACGTGCTGTTTCGTTCGCGAGTGTTAGCGTTTCTGTGATGCTTTCAGTGGTTAAAATAAGGATGGTTCTGGCAGAGTGGGCCCAGGCTTGGGATTGAGGATCTGCCTTCATCTCCATTTGCGGGATATTGCTGGCAATATTCATGAAATGATTGATCGTATCGGCATTGACGCCAGTGGTCACCAACATCACCATCAAATAAACAGAACGAAACATGCTTGCTCCTTATAATGCATGGGGTTTGATCCATCCAAAGCTTACGGCGATGAATAAGAACGAAAACAAAGCCAAAGAGATCCCTACCCGCCAACTCAATGCTTTCACGGTTCTAGTGGTTTTTCCAGCATCTTTTACCAAAAAGACAAGACTACTTCCCAGCGAGATTAAGATAACCAGCATTGCAATAATGATGAGGGCTTTGGCTAACATTTGTTATACTCCGAACTATGCCACTTAAACTTGGAAAAAGTATGCGTAGTTTAACCGGTTTTAAGGCCAATTTGACAGTGCATTGGTGCATGAGTCTGTTCATCATGTTTGTTTTCTTAGGGTGTGTTCGTCTCGGATATTGGCAAATTCAGCGAGGTGTTGAAAAAAAACACATGCTCAACACCCATCACTCTTTTATCTTGAGGCCGCCAATAGCATGGAAACCTCATCATCCACTGCCCGCACAATATCAGCGCATTCTTGTGAAAGGTCAATGGATGCCTCAGGTGATACTCCTAGATAATCAACCTCACGAGCATCAGTTTGGCTATCATGTGTTGTCTCCACTTCTTCTGAAGGATGGGAAAGTCGTTTTGGTGGATAGGGGATGGGTTCTTGGGGATATGACTAGAAAGTCTTTACCCATCATCACGCCGCCTTTAGGTTCTCTTCAAGTGTCGGGGAGCGTGTATTTTCCCTCAGAAAAAAGTTGGATTTTAGGGCAAGTGATTGAAAAAGAGCAACCTAATCTTCTGGTTGTCGAGATGGTCGATACGAAAGTGAACAGTCAATTTTTGCATAAATCCGTCTATCCGTTTATCATCCGCATCGGTGAAGGTGAAGCGAATGCTTTTGTGCGTGATTGGCCTGTGGTCTCCATGTCACCAGAGCGCCATTATGCTTATGCTTTACAGTGGTTTGGTTTGGCCTTGGTGGCACTTGTTGGATATGTGAGCTTCATTCGTCATCGTGTATGAACTCTTAAGTTTTTTGGAAAAAAAATGAAAATTTGTCAGCGACAATCCCTCGTTTTGATCCTTTTGGGCCTGGTCTTTGTGGCCCCAGGTCTGTCGGCTTATTTTTTTTATAAGCACCCGTCTTTGCTTCAGGCGCCTTCAACGAACAAGGGCGAACTTCTTCTACCCCCTATCAGCATTGGTGAAGGTTCAACGTTAAATCCGATCTCTCGGCCAAAATGGCGCCTGATCCTTTGGAGTCCAGCGGCCTGTCAGGCTGATTGTATTGAACAGTTGGATAAGTTGGCTCGCATTCGATTGGCCCTGGGTCGTCGTTTGTATGAAGTGGTGCCAGAATTACTGTTGGGGACAGAAGCACCGCCGCTGCCCACGGCCTTGCAAAAAATGCTCAGTGAGCGAGATATTCAGGTTAAGGTTTTATCTAAGTCTTTACGAGGGGATCAGTCCATCTTCAAAAAAAAGCTTATCATGCTGATAGCGAGTCCTGCAGATTTCTTAGTGCTTGCTTACCCGCCGTTGGTGAAGCCTGAGGACGTGTTTCATGATATCAAACAGTTGTTAGACACAACACAAAAGACGGGTTAATGAACAAATGCCTTTGACATCATTACGTAGGATCACAACGCTTGCCATGGTTCTAGCTCTAGGAGTCGTGATGCTTGGCGCGTATACTCGCTTGACGGGTGCGGGCTTGGGTTGTCCGGATTGGCCGGGATGTTATGGACATCTGATGGTATCGGTTGACGTTATTGATGGACAAAAAGCTTGGACGGAAATGGCCCATCGATACGTCGCTGGGACGTTGGGGTTGTTGATTTTGTCAATAAGTCTTCTTGTAGGTAAGTCTCGTTTAGAAGGAACGCCTGTTCCTTGGAAGTTGCCTTTGGGC
>JAPLRK010000020.1 GCA_026399195.1 Legionellales bacterium | reverse complement strand
GGTACCTCAGCCATTCGTGGGCGATACAAAATGGGCGTATAAACAATGCCATATAAAATAAAAGCAATCGTCCAAAAGGCCCCAGCTCCACTAATCGTTTGCATATAATGGTGAGTAAAAAAGGCGCCGGCAAACCTCAGTAAGACACACAACTGCATCAACAAAAAACTCACGGTCATGAACTTGCTTATTTGTAATGGACGTCCTGTATGCCCCAATGATACTCGCGCCATCATACCCAAACACAAAGAACTGATACACCCAATCGTAATCAAATGTAATGAAATACTAATGGGTATTTCATTCGTAACAACCGTTGAATAAAACCAAAAAATCATGCCCACAATCATCCATAGATAGGCACTATGCAAAATCCAGAGCAATGGATCCATAAAACAATAACGAGTATGCCAAAAACCCATTCTACAACCATGCACAATGGCCACGGCAAGTGCGGCATAACCTGTGGACTTTGAATGCGTACTAAAAACCAAAATAGTGAAAATGAAAATAACCATTGTTATCAAAGTTAGGCTATCTAACATCGGCTGAGGAGTATTTTTCAACTGAAAGCCGAAACGATTGAGCGCGTTTATGGTAAAAAAAGGAATAACACGTCCACCAATCAAGGTAATAAACAGCAATATAACGCCCAAACTCGCATACAGCGCATTATTTGCAACAGCATCATTTAATAGATGAGTGTGGGCCAGGTGGATAATCAAGTTACAAAAAAATAATAGTCCCAAGAACCCCAGAATAATGTAGTTTCGTTTATTATGGGAAGAGAAAAGTGGCTTTGCAAAAAAAAACATTAAAAAAGGAATGTAACTTAAATCAATTATACTGGCTATCAAAGGATTAAAAATAGTAAATGTCACCTCAATACGACCCAGAAGCCATAAAAGACTGAGCGCGATAAGAGCGCGGCCTTTAATAGGCGGCGTGGATGTCCACATCGCAACTGCTGTTAATAAAAATCCAGAGATAACGGCAATGACAAAACCATACACCATCTCGTGTCCATGCCATATCAATAAATTGTTAAACAAAGGGTGTATCAAAATAAGACCGGAGTAGCATAGAAGCCAGCTGAAAATGAAAATGGTTGCAAAAGCAAATGCCAAAAAGAAAAAAACCCGGAAACCATTTTCAAAAAACATAATGCCCCAAGAGGTGTAATGCTGAAATAAAAACACCATGACCTATCGTTAAAATTAGCACATCATCGCGAGCCTGCGCAGTATAAATCATTCCGATTCTAGTTGACCCCAGTTTAATCCACCAGCTTGATATTCAGTCACTCTCGTTTCAAAAAAGTTTTTTTCTTTACGAATATGAGCTTGTTCATCAAGCCATGGCAAAGCACATTGCGCATTGAGAAATGGGGGTTGCATGCCGAGCTGTTGGGCGCGAGTATTTGCAACAAAACGAAACTGTTCAATATGACTTTCAGCGGAATAACCTAAGATAGGGTTAACCAATATATAATGAGCATACTCTGCTTCCGCTTCCAGAGCCTCATTCCACATATCGTTGATAGCGACTGGATCTAATTTTACATTATTTTCTAGTATAATTTGTAATATTGTACGAATGCCGAAGTTCGCATGCATGATTTCATCTCGCATGATGTATTGCAACTGTTCAGCAGTTCCTTTCATCAGCCCTCTTCGTTGTAATGAGAAAATCGGGCTGAATCCATTATAAAACCAACAACCTTCAAATATTGCCGCGAAAAAAATATAGGCCATCACAAAATTACGCAATTCATCTGGATCAGTCAGATCAATATCCGTTCTTAATATCGATTTTAAACGATCATTAGACATCTGGATTTTTCTATTGATTGCCGGCACTACCCGATAACGATTATAAACTTCGCCTTGATCGAGTCCTAGCGTTTCAATACAATGCTGATATGTCCAGGTATGCAGCGCTTCTTCATAGACTTGCCTTGCTTGATAAATCTGTATTTCAGGAGCCGTCATTTTTTCCATTACAGCAAGGCCTATATTACGCATTGCAAGAATATCTGAAGTTGTTAAATAGGCAAGTACATTGTCATAAACATGTTTTTCGTTCATAGACAATTTATTTCTATAGTCCGATATATCATCCGACATATTAATTTCTAAAGGTGTCCAATTATTTTTATTGGCCATGAGAAAGTACTCCCAGGCCCATGGATACTTGAAAGGAGCCAGTTGATTTATATCCGACAGTCCATTAACCACTCTCTTATCTTCGGCTTTGACAGGCAACATGGATTGACGTTGCGACGCAGATTCTTTGCTTGCAGCCGGATCGGCCGTTAAAATTATGCTCATATTTCACCGAGTTAGTTAATTTCGTAAATTAGGATCATATCTTGGAGTCCGGACTAGACCGCATGAAAAAAACCTCATGCGGTCTAGTTCAAAATTAATTCCAAGTCAAAACATTTGTTATCTATGGATCGAACAATAAAATATTTGAAGTGGCTTTATTCACCGCATAAAACAACGGTACAATACGAGTTTTTTCTGACAAGAAAAAGAATAAAGTACGACTGCTGTTTTATGCTGAATGTGATTTTACCTGTTTTAAAAAATTTCTGCGAGCAGATTTATATTCCACTTGCCGTCGAAATTCATGAAAGCTCATATCGGCAATCGATCGAGCCAGCTTATGATTTTTCATCATGCCTCGCACATTAAGATAATTGTAAGGATCGCGCCAGAAACAACTTCCTATTCCTGATGAAATCAGTACAATACATTTTATACCCATCTTTGATTTGCAATTTACTCAAATAGAAAACCAGGCAGTCAGTTAAGTTATAAAACACACACAAACATCAATTACAGGACAGTTGTTATTTTTATAACAGATTGATTATATTCGTTTTTTATTTTTTTCGCATCAAAACCTCGAATGTAGTGCCAAGATCTTTGTGAAATTGTTGACGATAGCTTGGTAATGCCTATAATAGCCGGATGTATATTCGAAAATCACAGCAGAAGCACGCTAAGACCGGCGCGGTATATAGCACCTATCGACTGGTTGAATCCTATCGCAATGCGGAGGGCCATGTGCGTCAACAAACACTGCTTAATTTAGGCAGTCATTTCGCATTTCCACAAACGCAGTGGAAAGAATTGGCTGATCGAGTTGAGGAAATCCAGCGAGGGCAAGGCCGGCTATTTGCGCTAGATCATGCACTAGAAAAAGAAGCGGAGCGAATTGCAAAATTGTTGACCAAGCAATGGTCAAATAAAGATACCCGAGCGAAAGAATCTAATAAAGAAGCACCAGACTATCAGTCAGTTGATGTTAATAGCCTGACACACACTGATTTACGAAAGATTGGCGCAGAGCATGTTGCTTACGCAATGGCTAAACAAATTAAATTGGACGCTATTTTATCGTCGCTTAGATTTACAAAACGACAAAAAGAAACGGCGATAGCCAGCATCATTTCTCGCCTGGTTTATCCTGGCAGCGAATTGAGCACTCATCGTTATTTAACACAAAACAGCGCATTAGATGAGCTCATGGACACCGATTTCACCGACATTGGTTTAGAAAATTTATATAACATTTCGGATCAATTATTGGATAACAAGGAATCAATCGAGCAATGTTTATATCAAACTGAAAAAGAAACATTTAAATTTGAAGAGATTATTACCCTGTATGATCTAACGAACACCTATTTTGAAGGTCGATGTGTGCAAAATCCGAAAGCACAATATGGTCGCTCGAAAGAAAAGCGCAGTGATTGTGGTCTGGTTACATTGGCCATGGTATTGGACTCATCCGGGTTTCCTAAGAAGAGTAAAATTTATCCAGGGAACGTAAGCGAGCAAGCCACATTAAAGGACATGTTGGAGGCACTTCAAGGCGATAAACAATCGATCATTGTGATGGATGCGGGCATTGCCACAGAAAAAAATATTGAATGGCTTCAACAGGAAGGCTATCGCTATATCGTCGTCAGTCGTAAACGTCATCTTCAGATGCCTGACATAGAGACACCAGTTATTTTAAAAGAGGAAAAAAATAACCGAGTTGAGGCGGTGTTGGTTAATAATAAGACGACGAACGAATTGGAACTTTATTGCCACTCACAAGAAAAAGAGGCAAAAACAACGGAAATGCTCAGTAAAGCATCAAAGCGTTATGAAGATGAGCTAGAAAAATTAGCTGTTGGACTAGATAAGAAAGGATTTACAAAAAAATATGATAAAGTTATGGAGCGTTTAGGTCGTTTAAAAGAAAAGAACCGTAAAATCAATGCATTGTATGAGATCACCGTTGAGGCAGACGCCGAGCGTGCCAACGCTATTAAACTGACCTGGGTACGAAATGAGGCGAATGTCAGCACAAAAAAAGCGGGTATTTATTGTCTAAGAACCAATCAAAAAAACTTGGACGCTCATAAATTTTGGGAAATTTACACCACATTGACTGATCTTGAATCTGCTTTTCGTAGCTTAAAAACAGAACTTGGTTTCCGCCCTGTTTACCACCAGAAGGAGTCGCGAATTGATGGGCATTTATTTATTAGTGTTCTAGCATATCATTTGCTTCATAGCATCCGGTATCAACTAAAAGCAAAAGGGATCCACTCTAGCTGGCAAACATTGCGTGATATTTTATCAACACAATCTCGAATTACCAGTAGCAT
>JAPLRK010000034.1 GCA_026399195.1 Legionellales bacterium | reverse complement strand
TGATAATTACAAAAAATTTAAGGCTCTAGTTGATGATTGGAAAAAAACAGCAGCAGAAATGGTAAAATTAAAAATGGATTTGGCAAAACAATCAAAGCCAAAATCCAAAGAAGGGTCCTGAGAACTCGGTACTCTCAAGTAGGCAGGTTGTCATAAATATACTAAACTGACAAGGGCATCAAATGAAAGACATTCAAACAATTTTTAATGATCCATATAGCATACTTTATCTACTCCCATACTCCGAGCATACAGAGTTAAGTAATAAGCATCAAAAATTAGATGATCATAAAATATGAAGTCAAGGCGCGGGTGTCTCAAAAAACGCTAGCGTCACTTTCAGAAATCCTGTTTAATAAGGGTTACAAATATAAAATATAAAAGAAAACCTGAGGATACCTCAGCCCTGACGGTCACGACTCGGATTTTCTGTGCATATATTAGGCGTTTTAATGCAATCGCCCTGCTGCATTAATGACATGTGTTGCAAATGCCTCAACAACCACATTACATTCTTGATTTTGATAGTGAGGGAGAGAACTTGGAGCAGACAATTATTTCAGCAATTCATGATGTAGAGTCAGCAAATCTTGGTGCAACAATGATAAGCGTCGCGCCTGAGCACTTAGTTAGCCTATCTGATATTGCTGCTCTAGAATTAAGAAGTAGAAAAACCTTTGAGCACCGTCGGAAGATATTAGCTCGATTAAACACCGTGTTGCTTAGGGCTAGCAGCTAGTAATGACCAACAACACTGAATTATCACTCATCCTTCAGTCCTTACAGACCACTCCAACGGTTTTCAACGAGCCAATTAACTGGCCATTATTTTATAACTTGCTCATTCAGCATCGAGTTTGGCATCAAATTAAGAACATACCCACATCCAAACAATTTTCTCAATTTTGTTATCACGATAAATTGAAAATACTGACCACTGCGAGTGAAACGGCTCGTATAGCTCGGGCATTTAATCAAAGGAATCTCCTTTACTGCGTGGTCAAAGGCATCGTACTCAATTCGCTGATCTATCAAACACTTTATAGCAGGCCCTGCAAAGACATTGATGTATGGGTTGATCCAAAAACCTGGCATGAAGCGATGTCCATATTAAAAACGTTAGGATATCAAAAAAAATTACCTGATTATGAATTAAAGGGCTTTAAAGAACGTTATTACCTGACCCATAAACACGACATGGCATTTTATCACCCAGATCGGAAGATAGAGGTCGAATTGCATTTCAGGTTAAGTTATTTTGGGATTTTTTTTTATAAACCAACCCTATCCATGCTCAAAACCATTGATCTATTTAATACGCCCGTCACAACGCTTCACGATGATTACCACTTGCTGTATTTGATGATTCACGGCTCCATTCATGGCTGGATGCGCTTGCGCTGGTTGCATGATATTGCTTTATTTATTAAAAGCAAGCGCTGTGATTTACAACACGTTTTGGCACTAAGCCAAGACATTCATTGTGAGCATGTTGTTAAACAGAGCCTGATATTAGCGCACGATTTGTTCAAATTGGATAATGACGTGTTATGCCAATTAATACAAAACCCAGGCAGACGTGTCATCACACTGGTAACCTTGGTCAAGCAATTCATTGCATCCAACTATGTCATGACAGACGGTGTTGGCAATATGAACATGTTTGTTAAATACCGCTATTATTTGCTTCGATTAGCCGTGAAGCGACAAAAAATGAACGCTATATTGGGTGATTTATTTAAAATAGATATGCTTTTCAAGTCAGTCACTTGTCCGGAAAAACTGGCTTTCATGTATTACGTGTTATACCCTGGATGGGTGGTTCGATATGTTTTTCGTAACCGATTTAGGAAATTACCATGATGTGTTGGAAAATGCCATTGAAATATAAAGCATTTTTAGTCATCAATTTTACACTTTGCGGTATTGCACGAGCAGCCATTCGAACACTTCCCTTATCACGTTTAAGACCATACTTCGGTCAATTTCAAAAAACAAGTATTCTATCGACCATTGCGTCGGCCAAACAACACAGTCAGGCTCGTTTGATTGGCAGATCCGTTAGATTGGCCGCCAAATACACGCCTTGGAATTCAAGTTGCCTGACGCAAGCGATGGTAGCGAAATTTTGGTGTAGACTCTATAAAATTCCTTATGTATTCTACATTGGGTTTGTAAAATCAACTGAAGAGGCTAGCGGCTATAAAGCACATGCATGGATCATGGTGGGCCCGGTTGCCGTAACGGGTGGGGATGCTCTCAACGATTATCACGTGGTATCCAGTTATGTTTATTTAAGGGACACCATAGGCAATGAGCATCCGTTTAAACAACATCATGTCCCGAAAATTAAAACAACTTCTCGCTAACAAGGGCACGAATTGGCGACTCATGTTTGCGTTATTCAAGGACGTACTGGAATTCAGTCCGCTAAACATGGTGTTAACATTGGGCTTGATGCTTTTTCGAAGCGTCAGCGCGGGCGCTAGCTTGTTATTGATTCTGCCCTTATTGCAAGTCCTTGGCTTTTCAAATGGGCATCATGAAACCCATGGAATAGCGAAAATCGTTACAACTCTATTTCGACACCTGCATTTGCCATTAAATTTACTCACCATTTTATTCTCCTATAGTTTGGTGGTGAGTTTTATCGCAATAGCCGCCTTTGCGGAACAAACCATCAGCACCAAACTGCAGCAGCGCTATATTCATCATTTGCGTGCTCGACTTTACCAGCAATTGTTATATACCAAATGGCCCTTTTTTCTGAAACAAAACATGTCTCATTTGCTACACAGCTTGACCACACAAATTCAAGCCATCAGTGCATCGAACTTTCAGCTGCTGACGCTACTAAACAATGCTGTCATGCTGTGTGTATATACAACACTGGCGTTGTTATTGTCTTGGACCATGACGCTGACTGCAGTGATTTTCGCCAGTTTATTATTGAGCCTGTTGCTACCGTTACACCGGCTTACATCGCAATCCGGGCAGGATCATTTAAAAGCAAATCAACGCATATTCCAAGCTATCACGGAGCAACTGGGCGCGCTTAAAATAATAAAAGGCTCGGGCTTTGAGGCTAAATTTTTAGCGGAAACGCAACGCGTCAGTTCTTCTCTGGAAAATGAAAATCAATACCTGACACGAATGATTGCCGCGAGCAAACTGCTGTATAACGTTGGGGCGGTCATGATATTCAGTGCATTGTTGTATATTGCCATTAACGTGCTATCCGTGCCCTTGGCGTCGTTACTGTTGTTATTGGTTGTGTTTTCACGTTTATTACCCATGGTGTCGGCTATTCAACAAAATTATCAACGGATCCTGCATCAGCTGCCTGCATTTTGTGATGTCAAACGCTTGTTACACGAGTGCGCTGCCCATCAAGAGCACCTCCAGTCTCAAACGCTCGAATTCCATGAAGAGATATCCCTGAACAATATTGCTTTTGCTTATCACCCGGGGCAACCCATTTTTTCTCATGTATTCTTGAACATCAAAAAAAATACGACAACGGCTATCATTGGTTCCTCCGGAGTCGGAAAAACAACGTTGGCTGATGTGATTATTGGATTACTAGAACCCACTGAAGGAACCATTTGTATTGATAAACACCCATTGAATGATCAAAATAAATTTGCCTGGCGACAATCGATAGCTTATGTCACGCAAGAGGTTGTTCTATTTAACGCATCCGTTCGCGACAACTTGCAATTATTTTGCAACCCTCTTCCCGATGAATCATTATGGGCGGCATTGCAATCCGCTGCCGCGGATGAGTTTGTCACTCATCTTGAAAATAGCCTGGACACGATCATCGGTGATCGCGGTGTGCGCTTGTCAGGTGGTGAATGCCAACGCATTGCATTGGCGCGCGCCCTGTTGTCAAAACCCCAATTATTAGTCTTAGATGAAAGCACCAGCTCACTGGATAAACACCATATCATCAAAATTCAACAAGCCCTGAGGCAGTTAAAAGGTAAAATGACGATCCTTATTATTTCGCATCAGACCGAAATGAGTCAATTTTCCGATCAGCAATTTTTTTTACAAGGAATGAATCATGAAATTAACTCACACCCGATCCTTGCCTAAACAAATACTTCTTTTAACCCTATCCAAGGATGTAGCAGTTAGGATCGCGGTACCAAACATCCGTGGCGAATCATTACAAAAATTCATTTGTGTACTACACTTGTAGGTATGGTAAATAGTTAGTCATAAATGATGCCAACACCTGTGAAATACCCAAAATTGAGTGAGTTGTACCCAAGCTTTAAACTCTGGGGCTCCCTGGAGAGGTATTTTCCGCATATATTTAATTTAGACTGCCTTGAGACACATCTAAAGAGTGAAGGCTCGCTTAAATTTCGCGAACAAAGCTATTGTGAGTTTTTTGATGCTTGTATGGAGAAAATACAATCTTGTGGCTCAGGGGATGAAGTGGTGCTGCAGTTAACTCAATTTTTAAATGAACGATCTACTCAAGAAAAATATATTTTCCCACATTATATGTTTGTGCCAGAGAATACATCAGATGCCCCACAACTTGGCTATTTAGAAAAAATGGCTCATGGTAAACCTGGATCTTTGGCGAATGAAGAGCCCCTGACTACAATAGACATCATGAGGACTCTGTATAGTTATTCTGTGTCGCGAGCGGAAAAGAAGACGTATAAGATTTTCCAACGCCAACACCTAGAAACTGGCTGTTTAAATGCCACCGTTCGCGAACCGTTTGACGCTTGTTGGATTAATTTAAATGAAGATTTAACCAAACCCGCAAAATGGGGTGTCTTAAAAAATGGACTGCCCCATCTTTTTTATTGTGAAATGAGTCTTAGCCCAGCAGAAAAAAAACTTTTGAGAAATAAATTTGGCACCATCACATTTCAGCCATCTGCAAACACGAAGAATTTTAACGCAACAGGTTATTCGGCTTTGGCCTGGTTTGACGTCAATGTCCAGAATCGATTCGGGATGACTATGGAACAAGGTTTTGATGACCTTAGAAAAGGTTTTATTTCGGCACAATTTCGAGGCGACCTGAATTCATCCTATTTAACTTATACCTTCAAACCCAAAGAGTACGAAAGTTTCGGGTCTTCGGGTTTCCAACAGGCGCTTTATCTTACTCATAGTGGACCTGATAGTAGCGGTTGGATAGGGGGGGCTTATTCGGCCGTGCTAATACCCGCTGTATTAGCAATAGGCGAACATAGTACAGAAACCCTACCCGACGTTTGTACTGCCATTGAGCATTTTAGCCGTTACCCTGTTGCTAGTAAAGTTGATAATGACCCTATCGTGGCTGAATATCAACGTTTCTCGCTTTATGGTTTGATAGATGTCCTAAAGCAATACCCCGTTGGTTCTGGTTCTCGCAAGATGCTAACAATTCATGCAACAGGCTCTAAATTGGAATTAAACTTGCCTGATTCATTGAATGAGGATGATTTTTGGTCGATATTTGAGGCAAAATTAGATCTCAAAAGATGGGATCCGAACTATAAAGAAATTATTAAAAAAAAACATGAAGATGATCCAGAACCAGATAAACATCGCTATTTATACCTCATGATCTTGCTCAATACTGTCTACCAATGTATAAAAATAAAAACCATGGTTTTGACTTTACCAATAACCTTGAGTTTGACAAAAGATGAACAGGCTCTCTTAGGGCGCTTTCTTGAACAGAATAAATCACTAACTTCATTGCAAATAATAGGAAACGTAGATACAGCTAAAGCACTAAGCACGGGTTCCGCCCCTTTATTAGCCATGAATCGGTGGTTAGCAATGTGCAACCATAACGCCTCCTGTATTGAAGACTCTTGGGAGTGGGCTGCTTATTATTGGTTAGTGAAGCTGCATGATATGGATTTGACCGAAGCAGGCGTTAAAGAAAATTTCCGTGACATGGGTATACTAGGGTTGAACGCCATCATCAAAGCGTTGAAAAATCCTCCAATCAAAGAAATTATCGATGCTACTTATGGCGAACATCAACCCACTTTTTATCTTTCCTGTCGTAAAGAGGAGTCTTTCACAGTATACCTGACAGCTTTGGCTAACTATTTAGGGGAAGAAAGCGATTTTCCTTATCAAGCTTTGGAGATTGATTTTCAATCTGGAGATCAAATAGATGACTTTTTGCACTTGCCAGAGGACTTACTGACCAAGCTATTTGCTACCCGTCGATTTGATCCTATTAAGTTAAATGCTGAGGGTAGAGAGGATGAAATCATTAATTTATTTGCAAAGATAGGGTCCAAAAGCTTGCTCGATTTAAAAAACACTTCTGAGAAACTCCATGAATACGACAATGAAAGACTTAAAAGTTTCCACAAGACATTTGAAGATGAGCTTGCAACCACTGGAGCCGATCTAAGCAATACCCTTTCGAAACTCCAAAAGCAATTTAGGCATAACCTCGCAGAGCTTAATTTTGCAGAGATATCCAGCGCCGTAACAGATGGCACGCAACTGGAACTGGATCTAGACCAGGAGCTTCAGCATCAACAAGAGCAACAACTCGAACACGAGCATGAACAAGAGCTGCAATTAGATCCAGATGAAGAATTTGACCCACATGCCGCTATCACTGAAACACAGTTTGATTTGTCGAACATCGATGAGTTAGTCCCGCTGTATAAAAGTTTGGAAAAAATAACAGAGGGTGAGATTGATAAAAACTATAGTACAACGGGTGATGACGCAGGCTTTTTACAAAACTTTTTTCGGCAATGGGTAGACATTTTTTTAGATGATCCGCCGCAAGCCCCTTACCCCCCGCATGCCATTAGAAAAATCACCCGTAGTGCGGCGGAAATATTGTTGAAACATCGTCAACAGGTGTATACAGGGCTTAGTCTCGATAACCTACCGCAAGGATTTTATACTCAAAGGGATGAAGACAATCATTTGATTTTGTGTTACGACCCAAAATGTGTGCATAAAAAAGGGAATCCATTTAGACTAAGCTTTGCAACACACATCCCTAAGGCGAAGCATTGGTTAGGTGATCACAATATCCTACCAGATCTAACAGCAGAGGAATTCGCCTTCTTACAACCAGATAGTAAAACCTTAATAGAACCCTCCATACTCTGCCCAAAATTACTGCCAGAAAATGCGCGTGGAACTCCTAATTTATGGGACTGGATGCAACATATTCCAAATAAAGAACATCGTGCCAAGATCCTTAAAGCCTTAGGCCAATTGTACTATGCCTTCGGTTCTGTTGGCGTCTTGCAATTTTTAAAAGCATTAGAAGACCTTAGAACTACAAAACCCGAAGCTTTTGATCATTTTAAACAAAACGTCTTATTGAGAATGGATAACTTTAGCAGTTTACTCAACGTTAAGAATATGGATGTCATTAAAAAAATGAGCAGTATGAACCCTGATGATCTAGTGGTTTGGCAAGCTATTTATGCACAGCATTTCCAAGCTGCTGGCGTTGAACATTTGGCTACCCTCTGGAGAGCATATGAATTTTTTTGCGCAAGCTTAACTGAATTAGGTCTTAATGCCAAAACCGTACCATTCGATACATGCACAGATCCAAAAAATATGTTCATATTAATGGATAGAATTTTAATTTGTTTACGCCATCTTCCAAAAACACAACGTAAAACCTTCTTAGACACATTAGGTACACTCGATATGAAACACGGTGGCATCTTTTATGCGATTCGCTATGAGGGATTTAAAACCATTGACCCTGAATTACAACTCCTGAACTTTATGAAGAGCGAACCTACTTATGCCCCTGCGTTGCACACCATTGAACAATGGAAGACTAATGAGGACGATTTATTCCCCCTCATACAAAGAGCATTGGCACTGAATGTTAACTTACAAGATAACAAACCCGGACGGGACAAACTTCTAAATCATTTAAACTCTTTCAAGAAAGCTTCCGATAAAAATGACCCCCGCATGCGTTTGATTTGGCTTCTTCGCTTAAAATTTGACGCGCAAACCTTTGATCCTACAAGCCTAATGGCGATACCGAAAGCCCTGCATGATCTTATTGCTAAGCATTTACAACAGATTGCTGGCACCCAAGAAAAATACAAACCAACCATCCGTTTGGAAGCCGTGAAGGGCCTTGCTGAGTATGTTCAACGGCATCACTTTTCTAATGATCGCTTGCAACGATTATTACAGGCCTATCCCAATGGCACTGTTCTAGAGTGTATTTCCATGATTCACCAATTGTCTACACCTGTCCAAGATGAGAATTTGAGACAAGCACTCGAGTGCTTTGAGGCGTCAAAGGATCTAAAGCCAAGATTATTACCCCTGCATCAAGTGGCTTCTTTATTTCATCATCTTAATCTACCTGCTATCCGTGAATTGCATGATTTATGCCCGATGGATACCAAACCCGCCGTCATTACGCACTATCGGAAGCTAATGGAACATCTTTTATCGCTTGATCTAGACAGCAGCTCAGAGTCTTTAAAGGTTCTGAAAGAGGAAGCCACTTGGAAAGAAGTGATGAAATCTTTGCAGATGATAAAAAAAGATCCTTGGCACGCAAAGCAATATCATGAAGACATCATAGAATATTTGAATAAAAAGGATTTGCACTTTCAGCTAGGCTCGCATGGGTATCGTTCATTACTCGATAAAGATAAAGCCCAAGCAAAATTCGACGCTTTTCCAGAATATGAGGACAGGTTATGGAATGTCTTTAAAAAGCATCTTGTGTTGGAAGACTCGCAGGAGGTGGGCGAAAGCTTTGCGCCAATCATAGAGTTTATAAAAAAGTTAGCCAAAGGCACATCTTTAATCAATGAGTTGGATGCGTTCATCCGGGCATTAGAAAGCTTAAAAGATGGGTATTGGAGTATGGATTATCTGCAAGGCTTGTTAACGACCCTCCAAGGAGGTGATGAAAAAATGCCATTTCCCTTGTCCGTATTCACCGACCTTATCTGCCATGAAACACTCGCACCCAGTTCAACGCTTCGAACGGTGAAGCCTACGTTTCCAGCTTCATATACAAATATGATGCAACCTGTCTTGAATAGTACAAATTTGAATCGAAAACAGCAAGGGTTGCTCTGTCACATTGGTTTGCAAGAACTAGATTTTCGTGCAGGGGATTACACGGGTGATGATCCGCCTATTTTTACTGCAATTAAAAAAATCGTAGAGGTTGAAGATAGAGATCCCCAAGTACGCACCCTGCTCTTGAGCATGATGGAAAAAGAAAAAAATATCGCTGATATGGCAACTCAACTTTCACAGTGCACTCGGATATTAAACCACGCAGCTAAAAATAACGCCGAATTGAAAGGCAGTTGGCCTAAAACTGAAAGCTTATATTTCCAAGCATTGAACCGCGAACCACCGTTAGCGTTTCTCAAAGATAACTTGTTGTTTATCGAGACCAATTGTAGTGATCCAACCTCCCAAGGCATGATACTCCATATTTTTGCCCACAGTTGTTTAAAGCCAGCTCTAGCAGATCAAAAAGTTAATGCACGTAGGATTGCTCAAATCATAGATCAATTGCGCATGTTGAAACCTGAAGAGCTGAAGCATCTGGCTACATTATATCCTGATCCACCCTCTCCCAATATTGATGATTTACGCCGCTTCTTTAAAGAGAAAGACAAACACAAACTAACATGGTCCTCCTGTCTTCAAAATTTTAAAAATAAAGCTACAAAAGCACTGCGGCAAGATTATGGCAAAATCAACTTAATTCGTGAAACAGATTTTCAACGCATGTTGGAAGAAACAGTGCTGCAGCGTGGTGCCGTGAAAACCAAACTTTCCATTGAACAAAAAATACGCTTGAGCGCCATGTTATCGCATTTAAAAGGATTGGAAAATAAAGGCGAACTTAGAAAGGCTACAGATGATGAGTTGCGCATAAAATATCAAGATTTATGCCAAGAAGCAAGTCAATCTAGTTCACAAGCAAATCATTCCCGTGCTGAACTATGGGCTGTTTTATTCGAAGTTTTGGCGCGAAAAACAGGTAAATATCCGCATTTGGCACAACAATTCGCCTTGATTGCCAACGATCTCGGAGTGACCGTCAATAAACGGATCCTTAAACTGGCAACCGGTGAAGGCAAAAGTCATTTTGTAGCACTGCGCGCAGCCTACCATGCAGGCCTTGGGAAAAAGGTTAACATTGCCACCGCGAAACGGGCTTTAAGCAAACGTGATAAAGAAGATTATCACTCTTTTTTTAACGCTTTAGGCATAAAAACCGCGCAGATAACCACAAACTCTCAACCAGAGGATTATAACAACAGTCAAATTCGATATGGCATTCTGGGTGATTTTTCCATATTTCTGGACCAAAGCCAAAAGAAAGAGCCACCGATTGAAATTAACCGAGACAATACCGTCTTGCTCCTGGATGAATTTGACTTTGTTCGTTTCGATGAAGGCTTAAACACGCAATACAACTATGCCGTTGAACAAGACAAAACGCCGGGATCAATAGCTGCGAAAAAATGGTTTTATAATATCGTGTATGACTTTTATATAACAAATCAGACCGTACTTAATAAAACAGAAATTCCCAACGACTTACTCACAGCCTTATTTCAGTTACTATTAGAACAAGCGGGTGACGACCCTGCACGTAGGACATTACTAATCCAATTAGCAGGGGATCCCAAAGATCTCATCAAATGGGTGGTTGCCACCCGCTCCGCCTTCGCATACAAAATCGATGTTGAATACACGGTAAAGTCAAAAAAAATGACGCGATTGCGAGAACAATATGATGTGCGTGAAATCATTCCTCTCTCCAAAGACAATCAACCTCTTGAAGGATCTTCCTTTAGAGCCGGCGTCCACCAAATGCTCGGTGTACACTTGAATAAGCAGGAGTTAAAGGAAGGAAGACCACAAAATTTTATTGTGCGCCCTGAAGGCAAAGTGTTGAGTTCACAAGTTGCCGCTTTTCGCATCCAACAACTCCACAAAATAATTGAAGGCTTTACCGGCAGCTTAACTGATCAACAAGCGGTACAATTAGAAGATGAAAAAGGGGCCTCAAAAGAAAATGGTACGGCGATTGTTAACGTACCGACCAATGCACGTGATTTAAGAAAGTGGCCAGATCCCGAATTTTTTGATACACCTGATGCACGCTTTGTCAAAATGCTCGAAAATCTAAAAAACTGTCTTGATAACAATCAATCTTTTCTTTTTGCCTGTAAAAACGACGCGGAAGTCGTGACATTGAAAGAGCGACTGTTGGCAGCATATAAAGCAGGCAATTTATCCGATCAACACTTTGAAAAGTTAATTTTTTACACGAATGCAGATACAAAAACCAGCACCGAAATCTTACAAGAGAAACACACAAAAGAAAAATGGCATCTTGGTCATAAGCAAACAGCAATAGGGTTGGTGGCCTCATGTTTTGGGCGCGGAGATAATGTTGAGGTGGAGGCTGTCTTTTTATTTGATGTGAATGATAGGAATGATCAACTTCAAAAAGGAGGACGTACGGCCCGGAATGGTGCTGAGGGCAGCGTTTTTCAATACTATCTGAGCGAAGAGATTATAAAAGATGAAACAACTTTGCGCGACGAATTGACTCGATTGAACATCGATTTATCACCCCTAGGGCGCGTTGATGACATTCCTCCACATCAACGCTTCAAAAATGTCATGCAACTGCGCGCCTGCAAGGCTCAGCTCGAGACGGAATTGCAAGAGTATTATCATTACCTCATCGCCCAGTTCTCAGATTGGGCGATGCGAACCGCTTTAGAAGAGGATAAAATTGCAACGGCACAAGAGCTGTTTGTAAAAGAATGGAAAACAAGGGGAAGTGGCGGTCAGTTAAAAACAAAAGAGGAAAAGAGAAAGATAGCTGATGATTTATTGAATATAATGCAAGTTGAAACAAATCAATTAGCAGATCTGTTGATCCCCAAACCTTCTCTTACAGAGTTCAAAGTATTTTCCCCACGCGAGCCAAAACTTTATACAGAGACATCCTTGACGCTCACCGAATCGGAGAAGGCAATTCATCAAATATTAAATATCGGTTTGCAATTTGATGAATTTAGCAAAGATGACCAGCTAATAGATCGCCTGGTAGATAAATTAGTATCACTACAAGAAAATCCAAACGCATTATATACCTTGCTTGCTGCAGTACGGCCTGCCAAAACCATCACGGCCTTTTATAATATACTAAAAAGGGAAGCAGCTGTGGTAGCGCTGATTGATCTAGAATCCAGACCTGCTCCCCAATTAGAACTGCATCAACGTTTGGCAAAAGAATGTGCAATCCCTGAGACTGCAGCTGAACAGTTTACCCAGAATTTAAAATCTATCTCTGAAAAATTTCCCGCGCATGCCAATAAAATTTTGAGTCAACTTTTAAGTCTAGGACAAACACCAGAATTCATCCAGCATGTTATCCAAACATTTGCAAAGTGGGATCAAGATGAAATCGCCACGTTTACAACGCTGTTTCATGCTACGCAAACTTGGTTAGAAAAAGCGAGGGAGCAATCCTTCTCCATAAATTATCCTGAACAATTAAGGAAACTTTGGGGGAAATTAGCTCAATCTGATCCTCTAGAAAATAAGGTCGATTTCATCAAGTGGGCCTTAGACTTAGAAGGCAAATCATGGTTCATAGTTTTAAACCACGCATTAACCCATCCTGAAGTGGATTTACAGTCGCACTTGGACGAACTCAAAGCATGGTGGGCTAATGATGTAGCATCCTACAAAGATAAGAATAAATCGGCTCGTCATGCTCGCTTCAAAAGTAAAATGACTGAATTATCAAAGCCGTTGCCATCCCAATCCGCTAATTCTAGTGTTGAAGAAGTCATCCAGAGCATGCCACGACCTCATCCAGAAACGCTTTTGACGCTTAGCGAGGCGATAATGGTATTAGAGAATTTAGATCCCATAACTGCTCCCCAATTAGAACTGTATGAAAAATTGGCAATAAAATGTCAAATTCCTGCAACTGCAGCTGCAAAATTGGCGTTTTTACTGAATTTAGAATCTATCTCTAAAAAATTTCCCACCGATACTATTTTGGAGGAACTCTTACATCTGGATCAAACACCAGAATTCATCCAGCATGTTATCCAAACATTTGCAAAGTGGGATCAAGCTAAAATTGCCACGTTTAGAGATCTGTTTAATGCTACGCAAGAAGACCAGTATTTTTCTATACAATTAAGGAAGATTTGGGGGAAATTAGCTCAATCTGATCTTCTAGAAAATAAGGTCGATTTCATCAAGTGGGCCTTAGAGTTAAAAGACCAATCAAGGTTCATCGTTATAAACCTCGCCCTAACCTATCCTAAAATGAATTTGCAGATGCATTTGAATCAGCTCAAGGAATGGTGGACTAATGATAACACGGAATTTCCGACTTTGGGTCTTCACGAAGCTCGCCATGATCGCTTCCATCAATTCATACAAAAGTTAAATCGGCTTTCGCCTGATCATATTCAAACGATAAGCAAGTTA
The DNA here is from genome assembly GCA_026399195.1 of Legionellales bacterium. Lineage (GTDB taxonomy): Bacteria > Pseudomonadota > Gammaproteobacteria > Legionellales > Legionellaceae > JAPLRK01. The sequence continues at coordinate 4,775 of JAPLRK010000034.1, read as the reverse complement.
TCCTTTGATCACCTGAAACAAGTGCTTCAATTTGCCGAGGATCATCAGCAAATACTGTCAACCTATCCAAAATTGTGGGATATCTTTTTGAGTTTGGTCACCAGCTCTAAATCAGGGGATGCCTTAAAGAACCTGGGAGTAGTTTTGTCAAAAATCCAAGAGATCATGGCGCCTCAGATGAACACAGAGCATCGTATAAAAGCCTTAACGCATTTTATGGAAGGAATACCTCCAAGCAAAACTCCAATAAATCCCCGGGCCATCTTAATGAGCATCATGAATGATAAATTACTGGTGAGTGATGCTGCAGTGTGGAGTGATGATGACAATAGACAGGCCTTATCAACATTGTTTGGCATTTATTTAAACCAAACAAGTCGCCTATTGAGCGCCAAGCCAGTTGGTTTAGATAGGCAACAGCAACAATCTCTTTTATTATTAACCCAAGAACTTCTCCTGGTGGGTACAAGCTTTTCCAATGATCATGAGGGTTCAGCCCATTTTAAACAATCCATCGAAAAATATCAGAATAAACTAAACTTCTGGGTGTCTGACCATGCAAAAGATACTTTAAAACAAGTTCGAGAGGCTACAACTGATGTTCAAACCCATAGTGAGATCATCAAGTCAATACATTCCGCCAGAAAAGAAGCCTTTAAGCACAGCATCCAGATGAATAAAGGGCAATGGAATTTTTGGGGGGATAGACAAGGTAATCTTCATAAGACGCTTCATAAAATGGAACACGACGTGGCGCAACACTGGGTGACTAAAGGAACGCACTATGGATTCTATCAAGATCAGTTTCAAACATCGATGGAAGAACTTAAAGCTCTATTGATAGAAGAGCTTAAAAAACAACCAAAACTTCCACTATGGAAGCAGAAATTACAAAATTTGAAAGACTCCCTTAAAAAATATCCGCTTATTTATAACCGTCTAAGTAGTCCAACGAATTTCGATAGCGTTATTGAGAAAATCAATGTATGGGATATTGATCTGAAGCTATTACCCAATTATTTAAAGCCACTGGCACAAGAAATCATCCTGCAAAAACAATTAATTGACGCCACCGATCAATATAAAGAAGAACTACCCCAAAATTTAAAAAAACCTAGTGAATCGTGAGGTGACCTATGGCAAGCACACCAACGCCTATTCTCGAGGAAATGATTCGAGACATTCAACAGAAGATAAAATTCTTTGCAGATCGCGAGATCATACTTGGCCCTGCGCTCGTAAGTGAAATAGGTGATGATCTGTCTAGTCATACTATGGACAGTGCGACAGCGCTGCAAGCCTCGCTTAACACCCAGTATACTCATTACCATCAAGTACGCCTTGGGAACAGAGCGACGGTATCTTTGCTTCAGGCAAATTCTGATGATATTTGCGATGCGATTTGGAAACAGGGTCTAAATTCTGTAGAGGACTATCAAAAGCTTAAAAAAATATTACCCTTTCAGCATTCAGCACATCAATTAGCCAATGATCTTGCACGAGCTGAGGTTCTTTATACTTCTAGAGCAGGGGATTACAGATCAGCACCCTTTTATCAAAAACCAGTATTAGGAGAAGCAAATATAACCGAGCTGCTTAAAAAAAACCGATTAGTTGCACGGGTTGTATCTACTTCGCTTGGTTCTTACCAGAGCTTTTTAAAGGTCTACGAAGACTATTCCCATCAACCAGATCCACCCCTGCGCGTGAGTGAATCAAGAGATAAAAGGAAAAGGATACTATTAAGGACAAGTGAAAAGCATGGTGCGGCAGGTCAGGTTGTAGAAAATAAATCCAAATCTGACCGCGATGATATACGCCTACGGACTGCCCGGGACGCGTCAAAAAAATTTTCGATGACTTTTATTCCTCGATCTGGGAAATTGGCACTTTTAAGTAGAGGGGGTGGTTCGATAGGCATTTTTTTTGACGCTGAAAAGCTCGAGATCAGAGGTAGATTTCATAGCAATCCTGTAACCCATGGTCGCAGTTGGGTAGGTGCATCCGAAGCCGAGGTGCGCGAATATCTTAAGGATCATGCATATTTAGATACGCAACATAAGGAATTTCTTGAACGTGTCAATAGTTCAGGAAGTTGGACAGAAATTCTTGCCAAGTTTAATAGAGACTCCATCCAGGCTCTTTTCATTACTGATGATAAGCCTTCGAAAGACTTAGTCCGTGAGTCCCTCAATAAATTAAAAACTATCCGAAAGGGGCGAGAACTGCCTGATCAAGAGTTACAAGTTATTATCTGGGACGCCACAACAGGGGAAATGCGTGTTTATTCAAGACAAGAACAATGGGAAGATGAGCACGGGATAAATTTATTAAAAGACTTATCGTCGAGTGCAATGAGCACTAATCCTAACTTAGTTGATTCTTTTCATAAATTGTGGGAAGCAGTAGAGGACGACTGTGAGCCGGCTTTTCAAAAATTTTTTCTGAATTTAAGGGAAATGTACGATTCAACAGAGACAAAGGAAAATGCGATTTCATTCCTTCAAAACTTTAAACGTCCTATAAAAACCGCGGAAAATAGTGCAAAACTTGAGACACTCTATAAAATGCTGCATGAACATTGTCAGCCGGTGGTCAAAGATGCTCTTAAAAGAGAATATGTAAGTTTGGAGAAATATATAAAACATCCCTATTTAAACTTCCAAAGCAAACAAGATCAGATACGCGAATCTCACGCCACCAAGAGCAAGGCGGAACTCATGACCTATGTTGCCTCCCATAGTACGGCACTCTGTAAACAAATGTTGAGCGAAATTAAAGCGGAATCAACGACGCAGAGGTCTTGGCAGCATGAGGTTACATGGACCACAATACCACCCCGTACCGGCAATTCTGTATTAGAAGCCGAGTTTTCGACGGAATTAAATTCTTATTCCGGAGAGAACTTAAAGAACTACATCTTATTAAAATTAACGAATAAACTGGATGAAATTTTATCCATCACAGAGTTTAATGCATTTAAAGAACGTCTTGAAGCCTCAAAAGAGTATCAAGTTCTCTGGGAAAAACGAAGCCGTATTGACCCTAGGGAAACAGATTCCATTAGCTTCCTGAAAATATTGCTCAATACAAAACGTTTAGAGCTCGAAGAAGCCAATAGGCTTTCGTGGGATCCAGAAGACAATACTAAGTCTTATTTAATTGGAAACCATTCCATCACTGCAGCCCAAATAAACGACATCAAAGGAGATGCCCTAAAGAGTTTCATCTTGGGAAAGATTTCTGAGGCCATTGATCAATGTAGCAGTTCCGAGGAAATAGAAACGATGAAACAAGCCATCGAGTCATCTCCAGAAGGCAAGATAGTCAGAGATCAATATGAATTTCTTTTGATACCTGATGAAGATCGAGCACGCGCAATAAAACACAATACGATTTACTATTCTGATTCGGGTGATTTTATCGTACGTGATCTACGTGGAGTAGTGCGAGAAGGCACCGTTCCTGGGGGTTTTCTTATTCCAACTACGCACGATATATGGTCTCTAGGTGATTTTAAATGGCGTAAAATATTTGCTCCTGACGAAGTTCAAAGACACCTAATAGACAAAGGGTTTATTCTAGGCTACGGAGATAGAAACACCTATGATGCACAAAAAGTACTTGATGATTTGTACCTAAAAAAACAGCGGAAGTTCGATGAGGAAGCCCAGGCTAAATGGAAACCTGAGGACGCTAGTAAGTCTTTATTAACAACCCGTCAAGTAGAACTTTTAAACCTTCCATCAGATGCACTAAAACCTTTCCTCATGAAGTGCCTTCGCGAGCATATTGAAGCATTCAAAAATCTAGAAGAACTTAATGCATTTGCTCAGCGCTTCAAAGACTCATCTGAATACTCAATCCTCAATGAGAAACAAACCACGTACAAAACGCCGGCCATAGAAGATCTTGAGAGGTCAATTGAGGCCAAACGTAAAGAACTCCAAGAGGAAGCAATCCTTCCGTGGAGGGAGGAGACTGGTGAATCGTCTGTATTAACGACACTATTTTTAATTGAAAAATCTCTATTCCAGGATCTGAAAGGAAAGAAATTACAAGACTTTATCTTTGCTACACTTTCTGAAAAAATCACTAAAATTGATGACAGAGAAATATTAAGTACCCTTGAAGATAACTTTCAAAGCTCCACAGAATATCGTGTGCTAAACACGAAAGATGGGGTCAATAAGTCGCCTGAAAAGACTGCTTTAGTAGAGGAACTTAATAACTTGATGGCTAAACGACGTGACGAGCTCGGCGAGCCAGCGCGCCCGGATGTTAGCGGGTAGCGTACTTTTAATTTCATGTGGAGCTCTCAGACGAGTTTTGGCAGTTATGCAAGTAATTGGACAAAGGCTGATATAGCTGAGTACAAGTCTATAAATGACGAATATAATTAATAGCGTCTCTAAAAGAATACCTCAACATTCGAAGATCTTTCGGTTACAAGCTTAACGATGACGAAAGATGCTTAAAAAAATTTATTTCATTCTTGATAGCAAATGATTATCCATATATTACTGCTCAGTCCGCTGTAAAATGGGGCCTGTCATTTTAAATGTGTAAGTAGCCATAATCCGGTATTATTACGTTAGCGTTATAATGCCAAGCACTAAGGATAGGTTGATGGCTATTGGACGAAACCGCTACGCGGTAATTTTCCCCGCATGAGATCCCATCCCCTGATTAATCTTCTGTATAGCTTGTAGATCTTTAGAAAGGAATTTTTTCGACCTTAGGTATTATATTTTGTGCAAAGTGCTCCGTTTTGT
>JAPLRK010000056.1 GCA_026399195.1 Legionellales bacterium | reverse complement strand
AATTTCTCGCAAATCGTACTGATAGTCCAATTTTCAAGAAATTCCTATTCGACCGAATTGATTTTGAAAGAGACTGCGGCCTCATGAGAGCTGCTTGAGCAGTTTGGTTGGCCTAAAAGGCTAAAACTCGGGACTCTCAAGAACTCATAAGATTCCTGGTAATCATGAAACCATATTTTTTGATCCCAATGTTCATGCGCTAGTGAAGCATTTGGCCGATTTGGTTACATCACGCACGCAACAGGATTAAACATCAGAAGCAAATACTGATCGAATAAGTTCATACAGACCCTGCGCTTAACTCATGAATTGGCGAATTATTAATATCCTCAATGGAATACAATATTTTCTCGTCTGTTGTACCCGATCGCTATTCATTACCCTTTCAACATCCACGTGCCCTAACTACATGGATACCCACATGATGCTTTCCACTTGAGAAAGCATCCAGGACATTACAGCTATGTCGGCTATGTGATATTTGCGCGCTTGAGAAACCTGTTGGATTTGTTTAAAGTTGGCCATCAAATGGACTTCTGCTTTTACACGGATGAATAACTACTTTTTCAGATTAAAATATTCAGCACCCCACTAAAAATCATCCTGCCAAACCGGATGGTGAGGCCACGTCGACTCACTGCCCTTGAGTTTGCATCCTCCTTATTTTTGGAGAAGATACAAAATATACAATTTTTCAACAACGCCAAAATAATAGACAGAATGAAGCCTTTGTCTGCCATTCCGCACCCTAGTCGGCACTTTTTCCGGAACCCCACACACGATCGGATGAATTTAATCAAAATATCTCGTTATATTAATAAACTTCAGGTTTTTTAACGCGATCGTGCGAAGATTATCAATTTATGCTAAAATAAAGTTATTCAAAACTATTATTTCACATGAACATATGAAAATTAGCATGCAAAAATCACCTATAAGCATTCTAGGAGATGCCATTGAAGCCGAGAGGAAGCGGAGAAAGTTGACTCAAGGTCAACTGGCTTCTCTATCCAACACCAGTATTAATTTTATCAGCCAAATTGAACGAGGTAAGAAAACAGCCCAAATGGGTAAGGTCATTGATGTTCTGCAAATTTTAGGCATGCAGCTTGTCATAAAGAAGGGAGCTGCTGGTGTGGTGAACCACAATGAATGATTACAAAGCCATCAACGAACTAGAGATTTATAAAAAAACGACGCTTGCAGGGGTCATCCGCAGAACTGAAGATGGGTGTGAATTTGAACTCAATTCAGCATTTAGAGCTCACGCAAACGAAGCCTATTTTTCATATTGTATCGCAAAAGATGCTTCTAAAATAGTGATGCAGGGTGATAATTTACCGCCTTTTTTTGCAGGTCTTTTGCCTGAAGGAAGAAGGCTTAATGCCTTGGTCGATAAAATCAAGACCTCAAAAGATGATTTGTTCTCCATTTTTTCAGCCGTAGGTAGTGATTGCATTGGGGACATTTACGCGAGCAACCTCGCTAAAGCTGAATTTCCCCCAGCTAAGAAACTAGAAGAAGTAAACTTTTATTCATTGTTTGAAGAAACCATTGCCCCTGAGAGCTCTTTATTTGATAGCAAAGCCTTGGCTGGCGTACAGGAGAAAATATCCGCATCTATGGTAAGTTTTCCCTTAAAATTAACAAAAACAGGCAAAAGTTATATTTTAAAGTTAAACCCCGGGGACAAAAACAACTTAATTCAAAATGAATTTTGCTGCTTACAATTAGCGAAGCAATGTGGCTTCACGGTTGCAAAAGCAAAACTGGTTTACGACAAAGATAAAAATATAGGCCTATTGGTTGAAAGATTCGATAGAGACTATCAAGAAAGAATACATCAAGAAGATGCATGTCAATTTTTAAACCGTTACCCAGCTGACAAATACCGTATAACAGTGAATCAAATTGCCGACGCAATCATGCTCATTGCCAATGCCCCACAACTGGAAATTTTAAATTTGCTCAGTCAAATTGCGTTTTCCTATCTCATTTGCAATGGTGATTTACATGCAAAAAACATCAGTCTGCAAACACTAGAAGATGAAACTATTACCCTTACACCGCTTTATGATTTGATTTCGACTGCGATATATAGTGACTTCAATATGGCAATCAAATTGGATAGTCGAGATGATCATATGAAAAGAAAAGTATTCACTGATTTTGCTGAGCGTTATCAGATTTCTGTTAAAGCAATGAACGCCACACTGGATAAGCTGTTAAAACGGTTTACTAAATATTATCCAAGTTTATATACTTTCGAAATGACCGATAAGAAAAAAAATTTGCTTGACGGGATGATTACCAAGCGGATAAGCGATTTGCGATAAACAAAGCTTAGGATCGAGAGCGAAATAACTTCCTATTTTTGCGCAAAGATGGTCTATAATGCTGATATCATTCCATGATCAGAGCCCATAATGGAGTACCCAGATACCTTTTTTTATCTTGAATCACGTTTCTTTCCACAACCTCTTGGCATCGTCACCAAAGCTTACTTGCCTGGACCTTGGGGGATGTACCATTTTGGATGACATTCTTTCTGATTTGCCAAATTTTGCTCATCTTGAAGAAATTGATTTGACCGGAACGGAACTCTCCGCACAAAGCCTTTACGCCCTATTATCCGCAGCCCCTAACCTCAAAAAATTAAACTTACACGCCTGTAAAATAACAGGTGATATCACTCGCAACCTTCCTCTCCATGCGCTTGAAATGCTGGTTGCTTCAAGAAGTGATCTCACGACCACCACGCTTCAAGCGTTATTAAGTCAAGCCTCTAACATCCGTACCATTAGAAAAAGAGTTGCCTCATCTAGAGGGCTTACAACTTTACGGTAACTCTTTATCTAAAGAAAGTATCCTCCGTGAGCTCAATCGAGCGACAAACATGAAGTCACTTGTGCTAGGAACAGCAGATTTAAACACGGTCTTCAGTACGCTCCATGAAGATGGCTTATCGACCTTAGAGGACTTCGCCTGTTTTAGTTGCAAGCTCCCGTGGGACGACTTTCAGGCCTTAGTAACCAAAGCATGCAAACTCCGCAAGCTTAGCATTGAGAATAATCGTGACATGGTGGGCGAACTTCATGGTGAACCATCTCATTTACTCTATTTAGAGAAATTGTTACTTAGTGACTGTAACATCACAGCGCTCAATGTTCTGTCTCTTTTGAAAGCAGCGCCCAACTTGGTCTCTTTAGACCTCACTACCTGTGGTGAGGTCAAAGGAGAAATCCTCATAGAACCCCACTCTTTACCCTATCTTGCAGAGATTTACTTATCAAGAACGCAGATCAGCACGGACAGTATGTGCTCTTTATTGAAAGCGAGTACGGTCCTCAAATCGGTAAACCTCAGCGGTTGCACCCTTAAGGACAATCCTCTTTTTGAGCCTTTGCCTTATTTGGAAACGTTAAATTTATCTCGAAGCTCTGTCACATCCTCCACTCTTTCCACGCTTATCAGGGCTGCTCAAAACATCAAAACGCTACAGTTGACTGAATGCCAAATCCCATTGGGATCTGAGTACCCACCCCCATTACATTCATTAGAAACACTCGATCTCACGGGTAGTAGCATCGAACCCAGTTTTTTTCTTCGGATCATGGGCCAAGTTCCAAAGCTTCAAGTTCTAAAACTCTCTCCAAATGCATTTCCAACGCTTGAGCAAATGACATTACCTTGCATGAAACTCTCCGGGATGATGTTGACTACCCTCCTTCAGAGCAGCCCTAATCTGAAAATCTTGAACTTAGCAAACACATGGATAAGTTCCATCATGACCTTAGCGCCAGGAAGTTTGCCAGAGCTTAAGCAAGTGGTCTTGCCTGATAGTATGGAGCCTCGGGTATTACATGGCATCATTCAAGCTTTAGCCCTTGCGGCGCCTCAACTGAATTTGGAACAACTACGGCCAAAGAACAGTCCTGGATCTCGCATGCCAGGACCTCAGCCAGAGAGTGGCGTCTTGTCCCTGGCTTCCTCATTTTCAGGGGGAGAAAGCGCTGGGGGGGGCGGCGGTGGAGAGGTCGCTCCAGAACCCATTCATGATCATACAAAATTCAAAGATTTTCGTCCTAAAACGGATCCTTTCGAATACAAAGGTGACAACGCATCAAAAGATCAAAAAAGGATCATTCAGCAGTTGTCCCAATATTACACGTTGACGTCTGAACACGCCGCTTTGACGCTCAAAATACAAGATGGTATTTGCAATCCTCTGTCTCATTATTTCATGGAACATAAAGAATTAGACGGTCTTTTGTTAAGGTCAACGAATGCTCATCCTGCTTGGGTGATTGGCCTATCAGATCCTATCTTAGCCGGATTCACCACGCAGTTATTAAAACAGTTTGCTGAACAGAACCCCCATGATCATGAAAAACAACTACAAGATAGCATCGCCGATATGCCCGCAATGAGCCGCCATGAGCTAATGACTCATCTGATTCAAGCCCGACATGAAGTACCTTCATCAGAGCATCTGGAAGCGCTTCGAGATGTCATTCGCGATACTCCTGTGATCGTAAGTTACGACGAGGTATTTAACACCTGGGACAAAGAAGCCCCACAAGACGCTACAGCTACAGCCTACTATCAACGCGCGGTGAACGGCATCATCAAAAAGCGCCTCATCGAATGTAACTCTCTGCGTGATGCCGATGCCTTGTCAACCCAGCGCCGCGGCAAGTGAGCGTGCATATCCCATCGATCTCCTGAACGACCCTCATTGGGAAACACGCCTTCTCGGCCGTTGGATCCCAGACCGTGGGACTTGGCGATTTGAAAAAGGGCTGTTGCAACAAGCGAAAGAATCTGGGGCCATGGCGATCGACATCCAACATGCTGCGTCTTTTTTCAAACGTCCTGAAAATGAAATCGAATTCAAACCTATCCCTTGCAACGTCCTATATGAACGTATTTTAAAGCCCATTTTCCAAAACACGGTTCTTGAAAAAGAGGGTTGGGCTTTGAGTGTGCCTATTATAGAGATTTATAGGCTCATGAGTGAGTGGTCATCCACCGATGAAGGGGCCGTCGTCGTCATCGATGAGATTAATTGCGCGCCCATGATGGAAGCGCTACTTAATGCCCTGTTGATGGGAAAAACGCCAGAAGGTAAGCGTCCAACGCATACAGGGTTTCTAGTCATCGGCACACTCAGCCTCGCCATCTTATCTGATGCATTAATCCTAAATTCTAATCACATTGTCTGATGGATAAATAAAAAACCCCTCAATGTACTTGATTAAAAATACATGAGGGGTACTCTTTGTTCAACCACGATCAAAGAGATCTAAAATGTACCACAGTTTACTGAAAACAATCAAACTTCATGTCGTATTAATTGCTATTGATGATGCTTTGGCGAGTAAGGCACGTCAAAATCCTTGTGCTCATTGTGGCGGAACCCTGCATCAAGCCAACTATCCACGTAGTCCCCTTGGCCTACCTGAACCTTGTCGCAACTATTATCAAAAGCGATACAGTTTTTGCTGTAGTGACTGCCGCAAGCGTATCACGATCCCATCAGTGCGTTTTTTTGGGCGCTGTCGTTTTCCAGCCGCTGTGATAGTGTTGATTTCAGCATTAATGTCCGATAACTCAAAATGCGGCTACAACAAGGTGAGGCGTTTTTTTGCTATCACTATCAGTCTGCGAACTTGGGTACGTTGGCGCCGTTGGTGGAAAGTCTAAAGGAGGTTTGTATTCGCGCAGAGTTTGCATATTTAGCTCATTTTATATCTCAGGTAGACTTAGAAACTTCTTAATCATGTAGGAGTTTTTATGACCAACAAACAACCCGATCCTGGCACTCGTCAAGAGCGGTGGGCACGTTTTCGCTTTTCGATCATCGGTCCACTTTTGTCAGCGCCGCCCAATAGTGGTGAATTACAAACAGAATTAGCTCTGTTGGCCGAGAAGGAATGGCGCCATCCCATCACGGGGCTCCGCGTCCATTTTGGATTATCCACGATTGAGCGATGGCTTTATCAAGCGCGCCATGAAAATGACCCCGTTAGGGCTTTACGAACAAAACGTCGGTTAGATGCTGGAACTAGCATTAAACTTTCACCCCAACTAAAAACCCTGATCCAATCGCAATATCGAGAGCATCCGAGCTGGAGTTATCAGTTACACGTCGACAATCTTAAAATTCTTGTTGGGACATCTTCTGATTTAGGTGAAATGCCTTCCTACAATACGGTTCGTCGCTATATGAAAGCGAATGGATGCTGCAAACGGCGAGCACAAAAACGGCGTCATACTGAAGGAGCTATTCTTGCAGCTGAACGACTTGAGAAACGGGAAGTCAGGAGCTTTGAAGTCGATCATGTAAATGCCTTATGGCATCTGGATTTTCATCATGGCTCTCGCCGGATTTTAGGCCGTGATGGAAAATGGCATAAACCTTTACTACTCGCGATTTTGGATGATCGGTCCCGTTTAATTTGCCATGCACAATGGTACTTGGATGAAACCGTGGAAACGTTGGTTCATGGGTTTATGCAAGCGTTACAAAAACGTGCCATGCCCCGCACCTTAATGAGTGACAATGGTAGTGCGATGACTGCGGCCGAATTTACTGAAGGACTCGCACGATTGGGCATCTTACATCAGCCAACTTTACCTTATTCACCCTATCAAAATGCAAAGCAGGAAGTATTTTGGGCACAGGTCGAGGGGCGATTGATGGCGATGCTCGAAGGCGAAGAGGAGCTTTCTTTGTCACTTCTCAATAAAAGCACCATTGCTTGGATCGAGGGGGAGTACCATCAAAAGCTTCACTCAGAAATTGCTTCAACTCCCTTAAATCGTTATCTCAATGATCCTGATGTTGGACGCCCTTGTCCTGATAGTGCAGCGTTGCGTCATGCTTTTTGTACGCAAGTGCATCGTAAACAACGAAAATCCGATGGTTCATTTAGTCTCGAGGGAAAGCGTTTCGAGATTCCTTCTCAATATCGAACATTAGAAATAGTACACATTCGCTATGCACAGTGGGATTTAAGTCATGTGTCACTGGTCGATCCACACACCGACACATTATTGAGCACCATTTATCCCCAAGATAAATCGGCCAATGCCTCTGGAATGCGCCGTGCTTTCAATTCGGGTGATGAGAAATCACAACATATTAAAGAGCCTGTTTCAACAGGGATTGCACCACTACTTCAAAAACTAATCGCCGACTATGCGGCAACTGGCCTGCCACCCGCTTATATCGCAAGAGAGGAGAAGAAAGATGAGTAAAAAAATATTGGCTCTTTATGGCTTAAAATACAATCCGTTCACCCCTGATATCCCCATAGATGCGCTGCATTCTTATCCAAAACTTGAAAGTTTTTGTTGGCGTATCGAGCAATCATTACTTCGTGAAGGAGGATTTGCTTTAGTCAATGGTGATCCAGGCACCGGGAAAAGCGCGGCATTACGGTTTTTATCTGAGCGCCTTAATCGAATTCGTGATGTTCAAGTTGGGATGATGAGTCATACCAGTGCAAGATTGACTGATTTTTATCGCGAATTAGGGGATATTTTTTCTGTACCGCTTTCGGTTAGTAATCGTTGGGGTGGCTTCAAAAGCTTACGTGAGCGATGGTTAGCTCATGTCGACAGTACATTATTACGTCCGGTATTGTTTATTGATGAAGCGCAGGAAATGTCGCCTGAGGTTTTGAATGAATTACGATTACTCATCAGTTGTCAATTTGATTCGCGCACATTACTCAGTGTTATTTTGGCCGGCGATCATCGACTCATTGATAAACTGCGTCGTGATGATCTTTTACCGTTGGGTAGCCGAATTCGAGTTCGTCTCCATACTGAGCAAGCCAGTATAGAGCAATTAGTCCTTACCCTGGAGCATTTACTCGAATCTGCAGGAAATCCTGGCTTGATGACAAAAGAGTTGATGAATACCCTCTGTGAGCACGCTGCAGGAAATTATCGGATCCTTTGCAACATGGCGGGGGAAATCCTTGATATGGCGGCGCGCCTTGAGCGTACCATTTTGGATGAGCAGCTTTATTTTGACTGCTTTGCCTCTATCACAGCCGCTAATAAACGAAAAAAACTTGATTAGGAGAACAAGCATGGGGAATTTAAACATTGAAATCCCATCACTGACTGATGAAGCAGCAGCCAATATGGAGGAGTTTTTTTTGGCATTAATGAATGCCTTCAGTGAGCAATATTATTATCAGATACAACGTCATTATAAAGACTCAAGACCTGAAAATGGGATGACTAACGACGAACTATTCATTCGTGAGGATGAGCCGCCTTTCTAAAGGTGATCTGTTATTTTTAAGTACAGTAGGGAGACTGTACATTTTTTGTCGCCATCAGACCATCATTTATCGTGAATAATGGACCATCAAATTGCGTGAGCACGCTCAGCACACAAAACCCCATCACCATGCCTGGCCGTCGCCCGCCAAGCACAGCGCTGAGTCGGCGTTTGACATTAAGAGATGTTAACGGCAATGAAACAACGTAACAAATAAGTTTTTTACCGGGAACACGATCGAGAGATCATTTGAACGCGATTCTCTATCATTTTCTTGTCACAGGAGTCTCTGATCGTGGAGCAAGATCAAGTAACGTCATACTGTTTATTTGATCTGAAATACGGGTTTTTGTCGCCTCCGCTAGAACACTTTCGAAAGGCAATTGCGCTAGATCAAAGAGAAAGACTCTTTTTTGTTCTTCAAATGTAGCCTCAGAGGTATCCCGCGAGCTGTGTATCCTGCTCTTTGTCTTTAGGTAGTTCATTCTTTCTTCAACTATTCTGAAAAAGTTTATCTCAAGCTGACCATCACAAGTCTTGCGAATTTCTTCTGCCAAATTATTTCGAGTTAAGGGCATGGGCTCAAAAAAATGTTTTTCATGGAGATGTTCAATCAGCGTGTGACTTCTTCGAAGTAATTCCTTCTGAAAAGTATCCGACGGGCGTCTCAATGTCCATTTCCATGGCTTAGCAAACTCAGCTTCCATTTGTAGACGAACCCAACCGATTCGTTGATCATTAAATCTAGTAACCAACAAGTTGGTTGTGGCATTGACTGTTTCTATATATTTCTGTAGGCCACTCTTAAGATCTGGCACCTGAGCCATGGATTTGATCACTTGTAATTTCCTCAAGAGTGATGCCACCAAGCTGTAATTGAGCTCTTGGACTGGAGGAACTGTGCTCATGCTGTCACTTATGGCACTAGATTCGGTAAGAAGCTTTTCGATATCAGCGGTTAAGTCATAGCCATCTAATTGATGAAGAAGATCTCTAGGAAAAGACTGGAACACATCTGAAAAGCTAATGTTCGTTTGTGATAACAGTAATTTATGAGGTTCTGGAAATGATTGGAAATACTCTGCCATTTCTTCCTTTTTTAGGCTCATCCTTTCCATAAATGAATCAACATGGTCGATCCAGTTAAACTCACTTCTCCGCTTAAATTGGACTGCGGATAGGTTTATTTTTTGAATTAAACGGATATACTGAGTATGAAGAAAATTCTTGAGTTCCTCGATGTTCTTTGTAGATAAAGCGACCATAATCGACGCCTGATCATGGGTCTCTCCAGGTAGACCGAGCTCTCTTGCAATCACTGGGTAAATCCCTGGAGTTTTCTCAGCTTTGTTCAAAATATCTGACAGCGTGACAAGAGCGCCTTTGAGGGTATTGGCTGTCCCGGCCTCCAAGGATGTAGGTAAGGTGGCGTGCATATTCCGTAGTTTTCTGAGGATGTCGTCATGCAACTCTATCAGTTCAGTAGCACCCATCAATAATAGGTTCGTTTTTCTTTTCAACCCATCTACTGCGTATTTTACGAACGATTCTTGCTGCTCTTGCCCATTCAGATCCCTCAAAATCGTGTTTAAGCTTTCTATCATCTTGGTGGTCATTTTTTCGAAATTCTGTTCTTCAATCACAACCGATATATCGTTCAATGTGTTTGCATGTTCTGGGAGCGACCCAACAAGCTGTATCGCATCATCAGCATGTTTTTCTAGAACAGTTCTTAATTCAGTCACCATCTTTTCAAACAAAGGATGCTGTTTTACAGGACACGATGCCAACATGTCACATACCTGCCTATTACCGTGTTGACTTATGTTCTCTTCCGTGATACTCGCGACTAAATTTATGGTCCAGTCCTGCGTCAATTCATCGAGTTTTAATTGTCTTTTCTCATTCAAGTCGGTACTGAAAATCTTCTCAATCAGGCGGATATAGCCCAACCCTTTGGCATTCAAACCAGAGCTTTCTTTCAAATCACTGAGTTTGGTTTTTGTGTCTAGACAAGCTTCTTCAGTAGGGAGATCAGCATCACTCCTCGCGGTATTGATCTTAATCAATAGCTCTTTGTGTTCGGAATATAAACGGAGGGTTCCTCTTCGCGTTCGTTCTTGAGTTAATGCCAGAGCTAAGGTTTTCTTTTCGCATGCGATTCTCATTTGGGCCACACGCGCTGTTGCTCGATAAGCGCAACACAGACGGTTCTTACACTGTTGTTCAAATTCATCCAATTCTTCATTGGTGGGTAACTCTACGTCAGACTGGGCTTCTAAAATGCGTTTGTTAAGCAAGCGCTCTGTAGACACAAATAATCCTGTCAGATAAGACAGGCTGGTGACCACCACTGAACCAGGCAATTCAGCCCAAGAACGATGTTTTTTTCCATGAGAGGGCATCGGGGTTTTTTCTAACAGACGATCGATGCTACTCCGCATGTATCTCATGGGATCTGCATCAGGATGCGTTTCGAATTTAGCTGGTGGATGGTGCTTCAATTTTGTGACCAATCGACCAGGCACCGAAAGAAGACTTCGTTCAAACTGTTGTACCAAAGACGTTGTAGGTTCTGGGCTCGATTTTAAGCAAAGTCCTGAGACAAGCGTTTCCAACAAAAGTATTGTCGCTTCAAGGTTCTTAAAACCGGGCTTCTCTTGCTCTGATGGGGCCAGCAATGATTCAGGTCTACGCAATTCAAACTCCATCAATTCATCTGGATTAAAAAGAAAAGAGCGTAAAAATCCATCGATGGTTTCGCGTAAGGCGTGAATGAAAGCAGGTGAATCAATCACTTTTTGAATGTGGTGACGAATGAATGCAACACTCAGCCCCTGAATAAAAGCACCTGCCACAGGGGTAATCACCGTTTCCATAAGCAATTTATTCATGAAGTATCGTAAGGTCTCATCAGCGGCGGGGTTGGCATAGATTGAAACTTCAGGTATCCAAGAAACCACGGGAAGATTACGGAAATCAGGGTAATAATCCAAGGTTTGATGACCTTGATTTGTTTTATAAAGAAAATACATTAATTTTGTGATGGGTTCACCGGCTTTGCTACCTGCAACAGACGCCGCATGAAGGCAAAGGTTGTACATCATATGGGTGATCATGGTTTCTAAAGTTGTCAGTGACGCGTTGGTTCCTAAAAGATCCATCACAGATTGATAGGCGGCATGTCGATTGCTTAGGCTGGAACTGGGCCATGGCGCTCCACTGAAAGAACTCATGATGGCTGTTTGGATGCTGCTTTTGACGACCTGCGGATTTTTATACAATTTATAAAATGAAGGCATGATATCGATGAGATTGACAGCGGTATTCAGCAAAAACGTATATTTCACTCCTGTTTGAAGCCAAGGAGATTCATGCAGTGACCTTGCCTTTGAGATAAGTTCTTTTCCGCCGGTGAAGGGTAGCAAACCCGATTCATCCATGATTTCTAGAGATTTCCCGGCTTTCGTCATTTGCTGAAAAATGGCATTTCCGGTTGCAAGTTGCCAGATATTATGGGCTACAGTTGCGCTTCCTCCTAAGATTCGTAACAGTGATTTGAAATCTTTAGACGATAAAAAACTGCTTTCAATGCGGGGTGGGTGAGCCAGAAATAGACGTATTCTCCTGTTTTCTATGGCATCAACATCGATGCCGCGTTTGACAACACTTTCACTAAAAGATGAGAGTATGTTGTTTAAGCTATCGATGATCTTTTGGGCTGAAGATGAAATGTCTTCAATGGGCTGTTCACGCAAGGCCCACTTTTGTGCCAATACCAGTTGGCTTATGGTTTGGGCAAAGGCCGTCGTTTGTTGCACCGTGTCGATGGACATCTTGATGGGCGTGCTCCAGATCGGCGAAACATCCAGGCTGAAGAACCTTAGAGGATATTTCAACCCAGCTGTATACGCGAGTTCAACTGTTTCCATCACAGAGCTGATGAAGAATAGGCGTCTAAATTTTTTTGTCTCCTCTAAGGTGAGATCCTTTAGTTTGGCCTCTACGTTTGCAGTCCGGGGCAGACTAGATCTTAACAATTCTCTTTTTTCAGTTTCAATGGCTGTTAATCTTTTCGCCAAGTCTTTCCTTTCCTTCACGCCATCTCGCCACCATTGTCGAGATTGATTTATCATTTTTTTAGGCAATGACAATTCTAGCAAGTATCCACCTGCTTTAGGCAATCGTTTGACGTTTGTCATAAGAATTGGCATGTTTTGCCCGATTGTTTTTAAATTTTCTATTGTCGTACGCATTGAGTCACTGATTCCGAAAGGTTCTGATAGTTAATTATACACCACATTCAGAAATATTGCGCATTGGACAAATCAGCACAAAATGGATCGTGCCGTTTTTAAGAATGACCCCGTAAGTGCTGCTGGCCCGATCCTAAGCCAGCATGGTGTCATCCGCTGGCCTCAATTTGATAAACAGGTGATTAATTTAGGGTTATAGGTCACCATTTTTTCATTGTTAAGGTCAAGGGTGACGGGTTGATACCAATAGGGCCCAGGATATGTGTATATTACCCCAGGTGTTGGATTATTTCCTGGTCCGCCGGGGTTATAAAGCGGTTTATAGCTGCCAGAGGCTGGGATGATCACCGCAGTAATACTCCGCATTGCCATCGCATCGCCCTTTAAAACAATATCTAAGTAATTGTCGCGATCTGCGACATAAGCGTCATTTTCTGGGGTGCCTGCTTTTGCCAAATCGGCAAGTCCGAGGATGGTGATCTCTCCCCCATCGACGAGATACGGAACATTCGTTTCTGTGAGCAGGATGGGTTCACTGTTATGTGTGGCTTCAATTTGGAAAAACGTACTGAAATCACTGGGTAAAATTGCCGAAACGCCATCTGGTGATGTGCCTGCCGTGGTATATATTCTCAAACGAAATTGGGCTTCTATCACACCATAGAGCGCATCTCCGCCATTTGGAAAATTATCATTAAAGGCTTCCGGTGCGCATTGTCCATCAATGGGGTAGGTATTTATTTTTGCACCAATCAATTTTGGGCCACCACCGACTTGGTAAGGATTGCCGCTCGCAAAAGTGAGACCCACCGCGCTGGCAGGGCCATTCGGCCCATAGAGCATCATGGTTGTTCCATTATCTACGATAGAAAAAAGTGTTGGATAAACAGCACCTGGTGTCCCTGGTTCCAAGCGATTACCAAATTGTCCAAAAATGACAACGCAACTTCTTTTGTTGTATAAAAGGTTGGGCGTGATGGAGGCTACCGCAGGCTGGACCACTTCACCGGTATTCAATGTCAGTCGAAAATTCGAGGAATTGACTGTCGAGGGCAAAACAGGCCAATTGAAACAAATGGGCATTGCATCGGCATAATACGTGGGATAGCCAAATGCGGTAGCGACGTTATCGGATGTTTGCGAAGTCGTATATGCAGCATAAGATGCGTTAGGCGTGGTGATCGTTTCCCATGCCCCACCTGAAAAAATCACTGCGGCCTCATTCCCAGGAACCCCTTCGATTCCTTCAAATCCATAGTTTGCTGACAAAATGGCGGGAACGTCATCATCATTCCAAATGTCTGCATCAATCAACACATCTTGCATCAAGGATTGGTAGGGGAGACTGGGAGGAGGAATCACGATGACTCTCAAAATGTTCTTCGCATCAGTTACCCCAGCACAACTCACCCCATCATCCCAACAGGCCATCAATACATTAGGCGCTTTCCCTCCACTGATGACCCTATCTGGTAACAGACCTTCCGAGGATAAGGTCAGGGTTAAAGTACAGCTTTCATTCGGGTGCAGTGTAAATGTGCTGGTTGCACCGCACCCTGTGGGGTTCATGGCGGTGTGTGGGGGTAAAGAAATGATGGATGCATTGCGAGCTGTGATGCGATTGGAATTAGTGATTTGATATATCGCATGAACCGTCGAACCTATCGCTACCTCCGTGGGTAGGATGGTGTTGGGTTGCACGCTGATGGTAAAAGGTAAATGATATTGCGGATTGAATGGCGCTGAATTTGCGGCACAACACGAGAACAGAAGTAACAACAGAAAGATTCTTATCATCGTTTGATCCTAAAAAAAATAAATGAGTTGCAGCAATAAGGTATTGAGATATAAATGTGTCGAGTTCATTGGGTTTATGATGGCAACATTTCGCAGTTGGCCATCACCGAGTTTAACGGTCCCTAAATCTGAAAAACGGTAACCAAAGCCTACTGTCAACGATTGAAACAAGGAGACATCAAGACCCAAACCAAGCATATAACTAAACGATGTGGTGGATTTGTTCGCATAGTTCGGGGTTAACGTTAGGTATGGTGGGATGTTGGTGGCGTAATCTTTTGCTTGGTTAAAACCAGCGCCTAAACCTGCGGTGAAATAAGGATAAAATAGATCACGCACTTGATGAAGGAGCTTTCCCTCTATCAGTAATTGTGAGCTTTTGATGTCATTATCATAACGGAAAGGATAGAACGGTGGGGAGACGCCCTGTTCTAAACCTCCATTCACTTTGATCTTGGCAATGTCATCATAATTCAGAGCCACTTGGAGCAAATTTCGAGTTGAAAGTGGGATCATTTTGCCGATGAAAACGCCGATTTCCGCGGGAGTGGTTCCTGTGTGGCTTGGGCCATAGTGAAAGGTGCTATAACCCAATGGGAAAGAGGTTTCATGTCCCACAGTTGTTGAAAATGAGAGTCCAAAATCAACTCCTACAACATAACGATTTTGGGTAGCATCCATCGATTTAGCAAAAACAACAAAAGTAGACAGATGCAAAACTTGAAATAACATGATGATGCATATCTTCTGCATTAATTCTCCATTTGAGCCTATGGTGTGAAAAGTATAGCTCTGATGATGACAAGTTCCCATCACCAAGTGGCTAATCCGCCCTAATTTTATTCAAGCCCTTTCCCATAAATCGCCGCGATCGTAGGCGGCCCCATAGTTTTATTTCTGTTGGCATGCTTTGTTTGCGTCATATTTTTGCATTATCGAGAGAGGTCATTTTAATTATTGCCAGTAGGTCATGAGGTTCTATTTCAACTCCTAAGTTATCTAACATCATCCCTGCCGTACAACCCAAATCTTAGGAGTACCACATTAAGAAAACGGAGCAATTTTAGAACGCGGGCCTAATTTCTATTTACCAAAGAAATGGCACCATGATCGTCTTTAACCCATTTCAATAGGAATGCTCCTATAATTTGATACAAAGGCAATATAGCTAATGCCATATGGTAACCAAATAAAGAAAAGTCCCGCGAGTTACTGCCCACAGTTCCCATAGCATCTAATATTGCGCCTATGGCTGGTTCAGTAAGAGAATCTAAAAACGCATCTCCTGAGTTTATTAGGGATATTGCTGTACCTGCAAGAAATAATGGGTTTGATTCTTTCCCAATCACAAAAACCATTGGAAAGGCACCTAAGCCAAACCCAAAGAGGAAAAGCAATCCGCCTAGCAGCCAAATCGGCATAGGGTGTGCATAGATAACCAAGCTAATCGATGCTGCAGATAGTAATGTACTATAAAACATGAAAGCGCATCGATTGCGAATGCGATTAACAAACAAGGCAAACAATGGGCTCGCAATGGCTAATCCTGCGAATACCAAAGAGATTAGGGTGGGCGAAATGATTTCATCTAAATGATAAGCCTTTTGTAAAAAGGGGTTCCCCCACAGCCCACAAAAAATAACAACGGGGGAAAATGCCAAACCACTATAACCCGTTAATAACCAATTTTGTTTGCTTTTTACAATGAATAACAGGTTTTGCCATAAAGATTGACCTTCCTGCATTTTATCATTTTTTGAGTCAATTGAAGCGCCAGAAATGGCTGGGGCATGGTCTCGAACAAAGACCATAAACAGTATCGCCAGAACCAACCCGACCCAACCGAGCACAGATAAGCTTTCTCGCCATCCTAGATGGCTAATCAACCAAGCAAGTGGCATTTGGCCACAAACAGCCCCCAACATTCCTGAAGCAATTAAAATAGAGGTGAGTCCTGCATAATATTTTGTTGAAAAACAGGTAGCAGCAAGCTTTAGATAAGTAACCGTGGCAAATGACACCCCTACCCCGACTAATGAACGCCCCCAAATAGCCGCGTCTAAATGCACAGCCTTCGCAAAAATAAACAGACCCATCGCGCAGCAAAGAATAGCAACCGAGGTCATCCATCGCGTTCCATAATGGTCAAGAAGGATTCCAACAAAGAGAGGTACGATTAAGTATGTCCAAAAATAAACCCCAGATAATACGCCAAGACCTAACCCATATAAATGAAAGGAATCCATTAATTGAGAAGACATAACACTTGGGAAGTTTTGTAATATGTATTTATAAAACAAAAAAGAGGCGCATAAACCAATGATGAGAATAGCATGATTTCTGCTCATAACGTTGGATGGTGATGCCGTCATATCACATGAACCTACCATTATGCCCCCTCCGCCATGGTCTATATTTCGATTGGCTGCGCTCGCCCGCGAAGGAAGAATAACAGAGAATAGGATAAGGGACAACGCGAAGGGTTCAGACTGCAATTAAATTACAACCAGTATGATATATTGCGAACCTGGAAATAAATTAGATAGGTATTATATTGAAGCGAATGGAATTAGGATAGCATGAGACGAATAGATTATTTAGATGGTTTGCGCGGTATTGCATGTCTCGTGGTGTTTTTAAGTCACTTTATGGGATTTTACTATCCGGCCTCTCTTACTGGCGAGATCGCGCAGGTTCACAGTTCCTGGGACCTTTTCTGGATTCGAACGCCTTTCAACTTCTTTTTTAACGGCAGTTTTGCAATTGCGGTGTTTTTTATTTTAAGCGGGTTTGTATTGAGTGCCCCCTTTTTTCATGACGATAAACGATCGGAACCGTTGATCTCTATTATCAAACGGCTTCCACGATTGGGCATTCCCATTATCGGGTCGATTGTGTTGGCGTTTGTCTTGATCCATGCACATGGTTACTACAGCAACCAGGCCTCGGTCATCACGCACTCTCGCTGGTCGGCAGTGGCTTTGCTCACGATTCCACACTTCAAAGATCTTATCACAGCACCGATTTTGACACTATTCACGCCAACCTTCCCAGACTACAACGCGCCCCTCTGGACCATGCCGATTGAATTTTATGGCTCATTACTGACGTTTTTGCTCTTGGCTTGTTTTCGTTACAAAGAGTGGCGCTGGCTGCTCTACTTGTTTTGCATCGTGGGTTTTTATCAAACCTACCTGCCCCTTTTTACTTTAGGGGTGTGTTTGAATGACCTACAAAATCACTACCCCACCCTGCTGCCCCAACTTTTCTCGCGCATAACTCGCCCATTTTTCCTCCTGATCGTTTTTATTCTTGGCGCCTATCCTTTTCACCTGGTCCCTCACAGTGTTTACCGCTATATTCACTATTCGGACTTTGATTATTCAACCTGGCACATGATTGCAGCCTTCCTACTTTTGGGCTGCCTCATTGAATCTCCTCGCTTACAGGCCTTTTTTACCCATCGCTTTGTTTTGTTTTTTGGGTATATTTCTTTCTCGTTCTACCTGTTTCACTATATTGTGTTCTTGTCCTTGGGTAGCTTTGTCTTTGTGAGCTTGATTGACCATACGTCTTACTGGATCGCTGCATGGTCATCAGGAATCATCAGCTTTATTGTGGTGATTCCCTTGTCCCTCCTCATGACAAAGATTTTGGACCAACCGGCTGTGCATATCTCACAAAAATGCGCACAATATTTAAGGAGATGGCAATGAGCACCTTAATATTTTCCTAAGCTTTCAACAGTTATCATACGCCTCCGCGAAATATCAAGGAACAAGAAACATGCTTATGACCCTCCTCCTCGGGATCCTTCGATCAGAGCTGATTGCACCTGCGCTCAGATCCGACCGAACAGCAAAAGAACACTTGCCTATCCTCAGTCAAGCCTTAAAGGACTTCTCATCTGAACCAACAGCGAAAACTGCAAAAGCGGCCATGGGTTGGGCGCTGGAGATCAAGAACTGGCTTGCCTCAACACCTGCCCTCATCCCCAATGAGCCGGCATTCTCAAACATCTGCCATCTGATAGAAGTATACGGCGTATTGGTGAATGCGAGGGGGAGTCAACAGTTGTTGCTGTGGTTTCAGATGGCTCTGGAAGCCACACCAAGGCGATATGATGTCCTCAACTCGCTGGTTATCAAAACAGAAGGAGCTGAGACTTGTAGCTTGCCCACTTCCAAAATAATTGCGTTGCGCACGCTGTGCGAGCTAGTTAAACCCAGTACGGTCAACCCAATGGACGTCTTGATCCACTTCTCAAGCACATCATCAGATCCTGCTATCATCCGAGCATTTGAATTGTTATGTAGCGAAAAATGCTTAATTCCTCAGCACCTACCACTGCTTGCGATGACCACGCGGAGTGGTGAAGGAGCTACCGCCACGCTTGCCATCAAACATTTAACCCAAAACTTTATAAAATTTGCACCCCATGCCTCGTTGCATCAGATCCCGGGTGGTACACATTTCTTCAACGAATTTTGTACTAGATTTCACGAGGAGATGGGTTTTGATCGTGGCATCCTAGATCGCTTTATCAACTTTCAACGGCACCCTAAATTCACAGTATTTCTTAACGATCTTTTACTGAGTGTGAATAAAGAGTCGTATCTTTTCGGTGTTAACTCCTTTCTACAAACCAAGTTGCTTGATAACGAACTATTTGACCAGCTAAAATCAGCACCATGCCCCCGTTCATGGGGGGGGATTCTTCAAGCACTAGATAACGAAGGGATGGATCGAGAGCAGATCACCTGTTTTGCAAATAAATTACTCAAAAACGGGACACAAGCTAAGTTAGAGGCTGCAGCGAGAACTGTATATTTCTTAAGCAAACAGCGTGGGCGATTGGTTACTCAAGAACTAGACCATGTCCTCGAGGCTCCGAATGCGTTTTATTTGTTGTGGCAAGAGAACAGTAGAAAAAAACTTCCCACAGACGATCCTGCTTTTTTTAAAAATCTAGTCACATTGGAATCCACCGGGGATGATTCTATTCAAGGCTATATTGATGCTGAAAATGAACAGGCCATTGGTCGCTCGTTTAGTACTTACCACCTGAACTGGCCACTGGCACTTGCCGCACGCCTAAATCGTGACTCATCAATTACGACACAACGCGAGGCCAACTCGGAACGCCTACTCCGTGCATATCCTCACTGTCATCACACCACCACCTGGTTAAGAGCGATGCTAACCCTTGATCAAGAAGGGGTAGGTCATAGTTTTCGTCTCCTTATCGATTGCTTTTCATCTTTACCGTGCACCGCTAAAAGCGCTGCCAAAGTACAGATTGGGTTTCTAAACGAGCTACAAGCACTAGCCGCTATCTATCCGTTGCCAACGGTCATCTCCTATCAAACCGGTTACGCGCCATTAAATGAACATTTTGCGTTCATGCTATTTAGCCGTCATCCCAAACTCAATCCTCGCCGGCAAGAGGACAACCTGTACGCTATCCAAGGCGAGTGGGCTACTTATTTAGCCGAACAACCGAATTTAATCCACCTGCTTGAACGTGTTTCAACAGGAGAAATAGAGCCAGAGTGGGGCGAGTTTGTCAGCCGGCTTCAAAAGACCTCTTTGTACAAAGACACGGACTTTGACACTTATAAGACTAGAATTGGAACAGATGAAGCATGCAGAAGGATCATGCCTGCTATTATTTCAGGATTGACTCACGTCCAAAAAATGCGCCAGATGATGGGTGTTTCAATAAAGATGCTGGAGGTGATTCAACCGCCGGCCCTCCAACCCGCGCCCCCTCCCGTCGTATGGCCGTCTAAAGTGGCACTCATTCGTCAAGCACAACCCATCTTGTGGGATGATGAAAGCCCACCCCCGGACAATCCCCATGCCATGTCTTTGCATGCGCTGATAAACGCCTCAAGAGAGATGGGTTTTCGTGGGGATATCAGCGGAAAAGTAATGGCCGACAGCATCAAGGTGTTGGAATGTTTGTTGTTTATTAGCATGAACAAAGTGTTTCTAGACTACGCTCACATGCATCAGTACAGTACTGATCCCATTATTTTAGGCTCTATTTTTTCATCAGACAAGGACCGATTGAAACATCATGTGATTCGTGATCCTTATAATTATACGTCTATTCATATCTACCAATCTGCTAAAATCGCTGAAGAATCAGGGCATTTATTCGACTCGGCGGTGCTTTATATCGCAACCTTACAAGATGCTATTCATGATTTAGTCGCCGCAAGTAAGGGCATGTCGACAAAGCAACTCACCTTGTTTTTTTACAAGTTTACTTATGAAAATGACATCGGCTGCATTGATGCTCGCATTTCCACTGCATTGAAATATGCAATAGAACTTAAAGAAACAGAAGGGATCGATTCAATTGATAATGTCATGGCATCGTTTGTGGTAGAAAGCAATCGACGAAATTTAAAAGATACTGAAGCTGATGATAATGCCTACCCGGTGTTGTATGCCATCGCCAAGCCCTTCCTCGAGGATGCAACGTTTCAAGTCATGATCGATGGCGTCCCCACGCCATTCACCGAAGCGCTTTTCAAATCCTACTGTAAAGAGACACTGAGCTATGAGGTGGACTCACCTGTTGCTATGGCTAGTGCGATACAACCACCTAAGGGCATATCAAGTCTTCGTACCCTACTCGCACAATTTTCCAATGACTTGATTTTCTCCTCTCAGGACGAGGCCTGTTTGTTTGCTGAGTTCGTAGCGTTCTATCATCGTTGCAAGGGGGCCATCTCTGTTAAACCTTTTGTGAGAAACATAGAGGGTGGATACGTCGTTGAAAGTGAAAGATATATACCTCACGGAAATGCGGTAACGGAGTCCCTACGAGACTTCGGAAGAACCGGCATCACCCCAGAAAGACGCCCTGTAGATAGACTCTCAGACCATGGGAATGAGCCATTGATGTATTACCTAAAAAACTATCGTGCGAAGCCATTAAGTCATCAAAATTTGTTGGTGCATCTATGGACCTTGGAGCGGTTTGCGACCTGTGGTGTACCCTCTATGGAAATAAAAGCGCTATTTGAGCTGATGTTAACCTACCCTCATGCCATCGCATCGCCGGAGTTACACATTCATTCTGGATCAGCTGAGACTTATGTTCAGGTACTGCAATCCCGCTTCGATTTTGCAGCTCGATATCCCATGGAGGATGCCGATTATACTGTTTTGGAATATGCCATAACACGTCATGAAGACTTGGCGCGGTTGCTCATAAAGCATGGCGCCGATACCACCCAGCGCACAGCCGAAGGGTTAACGCTCCGTCAGCACGCAGCAAGCCATAACTGTCACCAGATCACAGCGCAATTAAGCCGCCAAAACCCTTTCCTGCCAAAGGTGCTCACGGCGGAACAAGTCAACGCACTGCCCGCGCTCAAAGACGCTGCTTCTAAGTTCTATACAAAAAAAACAGATACCCGAGTGCAGATTCAGAACATGGTCTCTGCCTATGGCTTTACTTCATTTGAGTCTTTCCAAGCAGTAAAACCAACCCCGTTCCTAGAGAGAACCTGGCAAAAGGATGACCTATTTTGGACAGATATTGAGTCTTGGGACTTTTCTTTGTACTGCCAATACTTATGTGACGCCATCAATCGTTACCCATCAGCAGACATCACTTGGGCGGCGCCTAATGCGTTTTGGCAGAATTTAGTCACAATAAGTGCGTCTAAAAGTAACCACGCAGCTCTCAGTGTGCTGGTCGAGTGGTTTGGCCTGGCGACATTTGAATCACAAAAAAAGGAATGCTATCACAAGGCTTATGTAACGGAGATGCTACACATCCTCGCAAAAGACGTAGCAAACCATAGCTATACTCCGGCTGAACTTACGGCACGCTTGTCGATGGTCAAACGGCTCATCAATCCATTGAAAGAGAGCGATGAGGAGCTAGAAAAGGTCGCGAGTGTTTTAAATCTTCCTACCCCAAAAGCCTATTCGTCATGGCCGACAGCTCAGAGCAGTGCCTTAGATGAGTACTGTCATAGGTTGCAAGAGGCGAACGATAACTACGCTCAA
The DNA here is from genome assembly GCA_026399195.1 of Legionellales bacterium. Taxonomy (GTDB): domain Bacteria; phylum Pseudomonadota; class Gammaproteobacteria; order Legionellales; family Legionellaceae; genus JAPLRK01. Next base: position 2,085 of record JAPLRK010000056.1, on the reverse strand, counting down.
GTTGTCCCGAAAAACGACGCTGAGTCCGCTGAGATCATGACGGCATCCTCCATCATACGGTCAACTCGAGCACCAGGATTTCATACATACTCCCCCCTGTTGCAGTTTTTTAGAGACAGTGCCATGGTGGTGAACGACCGTACGACAAATGACTGTTTGGCTGGTTTCCTAAGGCATAAAAACAAACGAGAGGGACAACAACAACCCGCAGATAGGGCGTATCAGCAGTTAATATCTGAGATTCGAGAGATACAACGACCACGGATAGAGCATGCAAAAATGGCACTTCGCGCGCTCATTTTGGATAAATACCCTGAGCACAATCCAGAAGATATGATGATTCGTTTATCCGAATTAATATTACATGGGGTCACGGTCACAGCGTTTATAAGTGAACTTTTTAACACTGAAGACTGCGCAATTCCTCTGCTTGGGCTTGCAAGCTTTGCACATACCGCGCCCTATACAGAGAATAACAACGCGCGTAGAATACAAAGTCTACGAGATCGTTATGAAAAAGCCTTGATTCGACGAATATCTCCTGATCTTGTCATGCCTTGCCAGGGCTTAACGTACGCACACCAAATACCACTCGCGTGTAAAATAAACAGGAGTGCTGGTTTCGAACTCGTATCGGTTGGGGATGAACGATATGGACCTAATACGGTAATCCACTCAACGCATACGCCTGAAGACAGGATTTTGGTGGTGGGGAATATTGTTGAAGATCGCCAAAAAGACTTAAGGCCCATGGTGATTGACTCACGTGAGAGCACATTTTTATTACTGGCGTCCTTCCCCAATCCAATGATAATCGCTTATTTGCATCTGGTTAACCATGGGGCTTTCCCAGAAAATGTTCTCACATCAGAAAATACTCATAAAGACCCTCTAAAACACGACATCACCATAACCTCACTTGGCGGGCCGGCACAGCTTATTGAGCAAAAACGATTTAGCACTGTGTTGTTTAGTGATTCGTTACCGGTATCCGCTGAAGCAAAAATAGCATTGGGCCTGGCGCACGATGTTAGCGTCGAGTCTGCAACGCCTGGGGTTTTGAACGCACGCTTCATAGAAATGCTGCGAGCTATTGATGCCGACAATGCCGATTTAGTAGCGCTTTTGTTGCGTACTTATCCTTTTTTTGCACAAGCCATACCACCCACTGAGGCTGGTCTCTTAGGCTATGCCATCCGTACTCAGAAGTTAAAGTCTGCAGAAACTCTGTTATCGCTAGGCGCACATCCGTATTTTTCTGATCCTCAAGGTGACACAGCTTTACACCTCGCCATGAGGCTCCCGCCTTCGAAATGCAAACATAAATTAGTGGAAAACATGATCAAGCGAGCGGCGGATAAAGACATTTTGCTATTACAAAACAATGCCCATCAATGTGCCCTGACGCTAGGGGAATTGGATGAGTCTATCCTGTTGGCTTTAACCGCTAAACCACCCAAAGGCTACCCGAAAAAATACCACACATCGTTTCAGGAGGCTATGGAAGCACTGGGCCTTCTTAGGATCACTTCGGCAGACGAGGACACTATGATGGCATCAGATACGAGGGGTCGTCATGAAGAAGTCAAGTCAGCTCATTCTGGTTTTTTTTCTAATAAGCGCGAACACACCCTGATCACAGAGGGCTCTTCCGTAGTCATGGATCCTAAAAAAAGGCGCGTTGACGGAGCTCCAAGAGGTTAAAAAGCGCCGCATCTCTTCTGGTCGTGAAGGAAGACATTCATACATCAGAATCTGCCATAATGAATGCGTCAAACAACTAAGGATCGCGGCCGGAATAACTTCCTATTCTTGCGCGAAGCTGGACATTAGCTTGGTTTTAATATCGGTCATATTAAGGGATTGACACCAAAACATATTCATATTTTAGTGGAACACTGGCAAAAACAGGAGAAAAATCCAGGCATCATTGTGCTTATCGGATGTAAACATTCGGTCAACCCCGTTATTGACAAGCCCAATTTTTCAAGACCGTTTTAAAATTTCGATCCAGGGGGTATAAAAAGATATCCTTAACCGGTACGCTTTGCAGGCCTGAGGGTCCAAGTTTTCCCCGTCCTTTTG
>JAPLRK010000071.1:4812-59009 GCA_026399195.1 Legionellales bacterium | reverse complement strand
GAGCACTATCATAGGCAGGCAAAAAAAGGGAAACATTGTTGCTTCATGATGTTGGCGTAGCTTAAGTAAATGCTTTGTGAGCGGTTCAAAATATCGATAAAAAAATGCCATGCTAATAAGCCCGAGGCTACATAGAGCGTGTATGATGAATGGTCGCCATTTGGGCTCATCACGGATGAAAAAATAAAGGTGTAAATGACACACATGTACAGAGGATTCATGATGATCCAGGCTGTACCTAAGATCGATTTACTATATTGAGATTGGAATTCACGCTTGATGGAGGCTCGGATAAAATAGCGATAATCCCAGGGATTTTTTAACATGTGTGAACCTTTGAAATAAACAATCGACATCAATTCGGTAGTATGCTCAAATACAAAAATTTGTGCAATTTCAAAATCAGGGATGTGTTGAACATGTTGTTTAAATCTGTTGTTACTGTTGGATGCGGTGCGCTATTGGCTTGTTGTTCTTTTTCTGTATTCAGCGGCCCCTGGTTAGCCCCCAGTGAGGCATGGGAATCTTCAGCGAATCTCGCGACCAAAAGTGATGTCACCTTGCTCTCCGATTATGGGTTTATTCAAGCCCCGATTCTGACTTGGCCGATGGCTTGGAAGGATATCGGCCCATCGTTGCTGTCCGATGCTTCCGAAAAACGATTAAAAGAATCACCGCCGTTCGTGCAACTGACTTATTTCAGAGTCTTGTCCATGTATCGTCGTTCCATGCAGCGTGCTCCATCTGCGGCAGCGTATGTGAGTGGTGGTCATGATATCAATCCCTTCAGAACATTTGAGTTTCAACCCAGAAGTAGCTTTCAAGGCGGGGCATCGATAGAGCAGCAGGGTGATCACTTTGCCAGTAAGTTAGCCTTGGACTATGGGCAATATCAAGATGTGACCCAAAAGGTGCATCTCGATGATTCTTATCTCTATGGGTTTCTAGGTAATTGGGCCCTAGGTATTGATAAACTCAATAATTGGTGGGGACCTGGGTATTCAAGCAGTATGATACTTTCGGCTAATCCGCCACCTTTGGCCAAGATGACGTTTCGGCGCATGCAATCCTTGCCGTTCGAAACGAAATGGTTAAGCTGGATAGGCCCTTGGTCTTTAACAACATCACTGTCGATGGGAGGCGCGGAGGTTCCTGAACCTCATCCTTTGATTTGGTTGTTTAATCTCTCGATTCGTCCACTGGAAAGTTTGCAATTTAGCTTGTCGCGAAACTCCCTTTTTGCAGGGGATGATCGCCCATTAAATTGGCGCATGTTAGGTAATTTATTGACGGCAGACGACAATTGTGACCCCAATATTTATGGTCAAGCGTATTGTGATAAAAATACACCAGGAAATGAGCTATGGGAGCTCACAGCGGATTGGAATTTGTACAAAACCTTCCGAGTTCCTGCCAACCTCTATCTTCAAACCACATTTAACGACAGAATTCCTTCTGATTCCTTTATGGGGGTGTACAATGCTTGGCACGCCATTTTCCCAACCTTAAATCCACCCATTCCTGCACGAACTGCATTTTTAGCAGGGACCAGCACTTGGTTTTCTGTGAAAGATCAACTGGTGCGTTTATATGCCGAGTTTGAATACACCCATCAATACGCTTATTATTTTTGGGGCGAATTGGGGAGTAACATTTATGGCGGACCATATCCTTATGTTTATTATGACAAATTGATAGGTACGCCGTTAGGCTCTGAGGCGACTGGATATACCCTTGGCGGGATATTAAATGAGACGAATGGGAGCAGTGATAGTGTGTTAGTGAGGTATCTCAGATTGAATCAATATGGCATGTTTTCTGATTTGGGGTATCCGTTTAATCGTCAAGATGTCCTTTGGTTATCGCTTAATCGCTCGATTCAATTGCCAAAAAATCTTGGAAAATTATCTGGGCAGTTGGCTTATTTGCAATCCCTGAGTGGAACAGGTTTAAACTCATCGCCTTCGTTCTATGTGACGTGGACAAAGAGTCTATAGTATTAGTAAACAAAAATGTTATAGAATGCAAAAGTTGTTGAACCATATAGGGCGTGGGCCATTTGCTCACAAAAGCCCTAAAGCTCTAGGGAAAGATCACGCGTGACTCCTTATCAAAAATCACCTATTGCCATTGTGGGCATGGCCTTCCGTCTTCCCGGGGACATCAATACATCGGATGCGCTTTGGAGTGTCTTACAAACAGGTGAAAATCTTATTTCCACCATGGATGAGAGCAGGTTTGCCTCGAAAAATTATCTCCATGCCAGAAAATCGGAGCCAGGTAAAAGTTACACGTTTAGTGCCGGTCTATTATCAAGAGTCGATGCCTTTGATGCATCCTTTTTTGGCATTACGCCTCGTGAAGCGCAACAAATGGATCCTCAGCAACGCTTGCTACTAGAAACTACTTGGGAAGCGTTGGAAAATGGGGGGCAAAATATTGATCAGTTGGCAGGTGCTGATTGTGCTGTTTATGTTGGGGTCGGCAGCCTTGATCATATGTTGAGATACGTGAACGATACTTCGGCAATCGACTTGTACACCATGACGGGCAGCTGTGCGAGTATTGCTTCTAACCGTATCTCCTATGCCTTTGATTTTCATGGCCCAAGTATGTCGATAGATACGGCTTGCTCCTCATCTTTGGTTGCATTGCATCAAGCCTGCAGCAGTTTATGGAGTGGTGAAGCCTCTATGGCCATTGCCGGTGGGGTGAATGTGTTGTTGTCGCCTACCTCTTTTGTTGGGTTTGCCAAAGCCTCTATGCTCTCGCCGGACGGTCAATGCAAGAGCTTTGCTGCAGATGGGCGGGGGTATGTTCGTGCCGAAGGGTGTGTCGTTCTGTACTTAAAACCGCTGGCTGCAGCGCTTCGGGATGGCGACCCTATTAGGGCTCTTATTTTAAATTCAGGCGTGAATAGTGATGGGCGTACCCATGGCATTGCTTTTCCAAATGCTGAGTCCCAAGCGGCATTGATAGCACGTGTTCATCATGAAGCCGGGATTGCTGCGGACGATGTCGATTATATAGAAGCACACGGCACAGGAACCATCGTTGGAGATCAATGCGAAGCTCGTGCATTAGGCCTCGCCCTGGCTCAAAAACGCGCTAAAGATAACCCATTACCCATTGGCTCTATCAAAAGTAATTTAGGCCACCTTGAAGTCGCATCTGGGTTAACAGGGGTTTTAAAAACCATCTTGTGCTTACAACATCAGATGATCCCACCCACGCGACATGCTGAAAACCCCAATCCTGACATTCCTTTTGATGAACTTAATCTCAAGCTCGTGGATGCAACTTATGTTGTGTTGAAACAAGACAAACAGCAGATCATGGGGATCAACTCATTTGGGTTCGGGGGAACCAATGCACATGTGATTTTAGCGAATTATGTTCCAACGTGTGCTCCAGAGGTCACCTATCAAGCTCTCCCACCCTTGCAGCTTACAGCGCGAGACGAAAAGGTTTTTCCAATCCTCGCCAAACAATACCTTGACCTCCTGAAGGATCATCCAGATAAATATTACGACATAGCTTACGCACTTTCTCATCGACGTGCCTTGCATGATAAATCGCTGGTTGTTTACGGAGATGATCAACAACTCATTCTTACCGCATTAGAGTCGCTGAGTGAGGGCACCATGTCTTCTCGAGTGGTGAGCGAACAGCGCTTAGGACATGATTTGCCTGTTGTACTGGTCTATTCTGGTAACGGCTCTCAATGGCAGGGGATGGGTTGTCAATTGATCCATCAAGAGCCCATCTTTATTGAAACCATTGCCGAAATCGATGCGTTGTTTATGCTTCATGCTGATTTTTCAATCAAAGCCGAACTTTTGGCCCCACCCGAAGCCAGTCGCTTTGACCAAACCGAAGTGGCACAGCCCTGTATCTTTGCATTGCAAGTGGCGACTACGCGGTATCTTTTGAAGCAAGGAATGAGGATAGCGGCAGTCATTGGCCACAGTGTGGGGGAGATTGCAGCAGCTTGGGCTTGTGGCGCCTTGACTTTAGCCGAAGCGACAAAGGTTATCTACGAGCGCAGCTTTTGGCAGGGAAAAACCCGTGGGCAAGGTAAAATGCTGGCTGTGGCCTTAAGTCAAAACGACGCCCAAGAGATGATAGAGACTCATCATTTGAGCCAAACGGTTGAAATTGCAGCGATCAACAGTCCAAAAGGAGTCACCTTTGCGGGTGATCTTATAGCCATACAGCTCCTGCAAACGATGTGTAAGAAACAAGGCATTTTAAACCGTTTACTCGATCTTGATTATGCTTTTCATACTCACCATATGGATAGTATTCGAGAGGGATTAACAGCGTCTTTGATTCCTTTAAATCCACAAAAAAACACCATTCCTTTCATTTCAACTGTGACGGGACGGGCGCTGGCAGGGGATGCCTTAGGTGTGGATTACTGGTGGCAAAACATTCGTCGACCGGTCCTTTTCAATGAGGCAATAGGTGCGTTATTGGATGATGGATTGTCACTATTTGTTGAAGTGGGTCCTCATCCTGTCTTGAAACCTTATATAGACGAATCCATACGAGCCCGTGATAACCCTGGTGTGGTCATTCAAACCTTTAAACGCCACGCTTCGTCCATGATTGACTTACAACGCGCAACCTTTCGAACCTGGTTGAGCGGAGCCGCATGGGACAAGACGGTTTATTTTCCTCACCCTGGGCGTGTCGTCAGTTTGCCCCCGTATCCTTTTGTAAGAGAGTCACATTGGCTGACACCCTCGCTCGAAAATGCCAATCAAATGGACAGGCATTCGAAACATCCCTTGCTTGGGTGGCAGATGGGAGCCTACGAATCTATTTGGGAAAATCATCTGGATGCGACCACTCCTAATTATCTTGCCGATCACGTCGTGGATGGGGTGGTGGTGATGCCCGCGGCAGGTTTTGCAGAAATGGCAATCGCTGCCTCGACTCATAGGTATGGAAATCAGCATCATGTGATGACCGATCTGGATATTCTCGCGCCGTTGATTCTTGATGAACAATCATCACGCCTCGTTCGTTTTGAACTTCAAGCAGATACTGGGGACTTCACCATCAAAAGCCGCATCAGACAGACAGAGGAACCATGGCTATTACATGTGGTAGGCCGCATGATGCCACAACCAAACTTGCCAGTGGCACAGGTGACAGTAGATCTTCTGTCTATGAAAAAGGGGGTTAAACAGGATCTAACTGGCGTTGAGCTCTATCAAGGTGCTGAGAGGCATGGGTTGGTGTATGGCCCTTTATTTCAAACGATTGAGTCGATTTGGTTAGATGAACGTAAAGCGTTAGCGAGTCTTTCTTTGAAGGCAGACTTTACGCCCTACCTCAAAGACCATTATTTGTATCCAGGCCATCTTGATGCCTGTTTTCAAGTATTGATTGGACTACTTGCTCATCAAAACCCGGAGCATGATACGGTGCTACCCGTTCGCATGGGCCGGTTGCAAATGTTCTTTTCACATCCCAAAGTACATTATGTGACCGCGGAGATTCGCGTAAAAAGTAAGCAAAGTGTCCTTGCTGATTTTGAAATGTTGGATATCGATGGAACGGTTGTTGCGCGTATCACGGGGTGCCGTTTTAAAAAGGTATATTTTTCAGATCATTCCGATCGGGTGAATAGGTATATCTGCAAACCGTATCTTTTATCCTCGCGTTCAAGACCGTCCGGTATTGATTTTAAAGCTTTACAGAAGATATTGCTTGACCTCAATATTGAAGGTTCAGAACAGGAGAATAACCCTTTTGAATCTGTGATCCCCTTGATTGATTTGCTCTCTAGCCGTTTGATCTATTCGGCGGTGGTTGGACTTGCAGCAGGACAACACTCTTTTTCAATGCCATCCTTCGCGGCGAACGCTAGTATCGCACGCGATCAATATGCTTTCTTAAGATGGTGTTTGTCGGTTCTTCTTGAAGATGGCCTGATAGAAAAGAATGATTCAGAGCGTTATACGCTTCTGAAGCAAGACGACGCATTGGATGTAAATGCCATTTGGACCCTGATACTCCACCATTATCCACATTATGTCACCGAATTATTACTGTTAGGGCGGGTGGGATTGCATTTACAAGAAATGATCCGTGGTCAGCTATCGGTGCAAGATTTGCTTTATTCACCACAAAAAAATGATGCATTTACGCACTTTCTTGAAGACGCCCCCTCAGTCATTGGGATCCATCCCAAAGTTTGTCAAACCATGGCGGCACTTATTGAACAACTGCCCCCTTTACAAAGGATCCGTGTCTTAGATATCGGGTATAGCGTGGGCCGTTTATCACGCGAACTGATTCAACTTTTACCCGAAGATAGAACAGATTACTGTTTTGCCGTGGTTGACAATCATCTGCAAGCAGGGCTTGAAGGTTGCGACGTTGTTTATTTGACAACTACGAATGCTCTGATGGAACTCAAATCACGCTCTCATGAACCGTTTGATGTGATTCTGATCAGACATCAGTTGCATGATTTTGACTCGCCAAAAGAAACTTTGCAGCAATTAAAAATGATGTTAGCCCAGGATGGGACGCTGCTGCTGTTAGAGCGGAACAGTTGTCGGATGCATGACTTGATTTTAGGTTCAGAGCCTCATTGGTTTCATGAAGACCAGCAGGCCATCTTGTGGTCTCGGTTGTATTCTGCAAACCATTGGCAGCAGTGGTTGATTGAGGCTGGTTTTCAAACCACAGTTCCAGTGTTTGAGCCAGGAGCCTCGGTTGGCGAAGGGACGTTCTTCTTGTTGGCACAGCCTATCTTGGAGAGTCCGGTGGTCGAGGATCGGATGATCCCTTCTCTTGATCTCTTGATTTTCTCAGAAACAGAGAGTCTATTGGTTGCAGCGATTCAAGCAAAGCATGAGACTGGCTCATTAACCCAAACAAGTTATTCAGAAGCATATCTGAACAGACAACTTCACCCTTACCTCAATCATCCGAGGCGATTACAAATCATCTGGATCATGCCTGATGTTGCTAATTTCTCAGAAGTTAGCACTCAGTGTGCTGCCTTAGTGAACTTAGCAAAAACGCTTGGAACGTTGCCTTGGGAGATTGTCCCTCAACTGATCGTTGTCACTCTGAATGCGCTGGGGACTGTTTTTCCAGACCATCATCAGCCCCTATCATCGACTGTTTGGGGTGTTGGCCGTGTTCTGCAAAATGAAAATCCTGCCTTAAATTGTAAACTCGTTGATCTGCAAGGAGCATCTTTTGCACGTACGTGCACCACTTCATCAAATAACTTGCAAGCAAACCCCTCATACGCCTTGAGGGCACCTTCTCCCCATGTCTGGGGAGAAGGGAATAAGGAAGGAAGTTATTCAGAAGAGATGTCTGAATTATTGGCCGCTCATTTCGTTGAAGAGTTGTTGCAAGCAGACGGTGAAAACGAAGTGATCCTCACCCCATCTGCACGCTATGGTATGCGGATTGAATTGGCACCCTCAAATCAATCCGACAATCATGAACAAAATTATCGTCTTGATTTCAAACGCGCGGGTTCATTAAATCATTTGCAGTGGTTTCCCTTACCGTCAAGTCCTCTGGGTGTAGATGAGGTTTTGGTGAGGCCTGTTGCGAGTGGGCTGAATTTCCGTGACATCATGTATTCCATGGGATTGATCCCTGATGAAGCGGTTGAGGATGGCTTTCTCGGGCCTACTTTGGGCATGGAGTTTGCGGGTGTGGTTTTGGCCGTGGGTAAGGATGTGACTGATTTTTCTGTGGGCTCCCGGGTGATGGGGTTTGCTCCTGCAAGTTTCAGTTCTATAGCCATCACCAAAGCCTATGCCATCACCCTCATTCCTGAGCTTTGGCGTTATCAGGATGCAGCAACCATTCCCATCGCTTTCTTCACCGCTTATTATGCCATTCACCATTTGGCCCGTTTAGAAGCGGGTGAACGAATATTGATTCATGGGGCTGCAGGAGGCGTAGGATTAGCAGCCATTCAAGTCGCTAGAGAGATAGGCGCTGATATTTATACCACAGCGGGTTCGTCTGAAAAACGTGATTTTCTACAATTAATGGGCATAGAACATCGCTATGATTCTCGTACCTTGTTATTTGCTGACGAGATTTTGGCGGATACGGGCGGTGAGGGTGTTGATGTGATCTTCAATTGCTTGGCTGGGGAGGCAATCACTGCAAATTTGTCTATCCTGAAGCCCTTTGGCCGTTTTTTGGAGCTAGGCAAACGGGATTTTTATGCCAACAGTAAAATGGGTTTAAGACCGTTTAGACAAAACATCAGTTATTTTGGCATTGATGCTGATCAATTATTGATGAAACAGCCTGCGTTATGTACCCGTTTATTTCAAGAGATCATGGCTTTATTCGCTAAAGAGCGTTTCTTTCCTTTGCCATATCGTGAATTTAATACAGAAAATATCAGCGAACCTTTCCGATATATGCAGCAATCACGTCATATTGGTAAGGTCATCATTGATCTTGCGACGCGACCTCATCGCCATTTTGCGCGACCAGATCTTCCTTCTTCCCTCACACTATCAGGCAGGGCCTCCTACTTGGTCACCGGTGGACTCAGTGGGCTTGGGTTAAAAACAGCGCTTTGGCTGGTCGAAAAGGGAGCGCGTCATTTGGTTTTGGTGGGTAAAACAGGTGCCGTTTCCGAGGAGGCCAAAGAAGCCCTAGCGTTTTTTGAAGCGACAGGCGTTGTTGTCATCGTTCATGCTATGGATATTTGCGATACCGATGCCGTTTCGTTGTTAATAGCAACCTTACAAGCAAGTGCAACGCCTTTAAAAGGCGTCATTCATGCGGCAGCCCTCTATGATGACGCGCTCATTCAGAACTTAACTGCTGAAAGAATGGAAAGCGTGTTAGCGCCTAAGGTACAAGGCGCGTGGAATTTGCATGTCAGTACGCTTGATTGTTCCCTTGATTTTTTTGTGGTGTACTCCTCCGTGACTACGATGTTTGGAAACCCAGGTCAAGCCAATTATGTTGCAGCCAACACCTACCTTGAGCATTTGATAAGCTATCGACGGGATCGCCATTTGCCAGGTCTGTTTGCGGCTTTTGGCCCCATCACGGATGTGGGTTATTTGGCACGAAATCCTACGCTTCAACATCGGTTGGCTGCAAAACTAGGGACTCATGTCTTGACTTCTGATGTGGCGCTTCATCAGCTTGAGATCTTGATGCAGTCAGATCTCGTTGGATGTGCCATAGGCCATTTGAACGTGAGCAGCATGCAACGGAGCCTTCCTGGACTTCACTCACCAAAATTCAAAGATTTATTGGCTGTAGAGCAACGCTTTGGCGAACTCGGAAATGACCAGACTGATCCTATCCGTATGCTTCTGGTTGATAAATCAGCGGAAGAAGCACTGGTTTTGGTGGGTGATCTTTTATGTTCTGAAATTTCAAAAATCCTTAGAATGCCCATCGAAAAAATTGATAAAAAAGCATCTCTGTTGGAGATAGGTATGGATTCTTTGGTGGGTGCTGAACTTGGTTTTGCTATTGAACAGCGGTTTTCGATTCAAATCCCTATGCTCGCTTTATCTCAGGGGTTATCCGTGGATCAGATCTCACAGCGTATTTTGAGCGAATTACATCTTGAGGATGAAGCGCCACCCTCGCACGAGAGAGGCCTTTCTAATATGTTACACGAGGCGTCGCTGCATGGTGAAGCGCTTTCGCTCGAAATGGCCGAGGAAATCATGAAGGAAGTAGATGAGCAAATGAGTGACATCGCGTGAGTCAGTTTAAAGAGAGTTTGTTACATCTGGCCCTCAGACAGAGACGGTCAAGATTGCAAGAAAAAGAAGCAACAGATGCTGATAGGGTGGGGATTGATCCCGTCAGAGTGTCACGTCTAGAAAAACGCTCTAGTTTTGAAGATGATCCAAACTATCAAGCGATTTTACAGAAACAGTGGTTTGCAAAAAAAATGAAAATAGCCAGTCCCTTTTTTCTGACTCATGAGGGGATAGCTTCAGCAACATCGACCATCAATGGCCAATCTTTCATCAATTTTTCAAGTTATAACTACCTCGATTTGAATGGTGATCCAAGAGTGGCAAAAGCTGCAAAAGAGGCGATTGATCAATATGGTATGTCAGCATCTGCCAGTCGCCTTGTTTCAGGAGAGCGACCCATTCATCAGACCTTAGAGAAGGCGCTTGCCCAACTGCATCACGTGGATAAGGCCTTAGTCTTTGTCAGTGGTCATGCAACCAACGTGACAAGCATTGGTTACTTGTTTGGTCAGAAGGACTTGGTCATCCACGATGAATTCATTCATGACAGTGTCCTACAGGGCGCTAAATTGTCCGGCGCATTTCGGATGTCGTTTCCTCATAATGATTGGCAGGCCCTAGATCACCTCTTAACCGCCCGGCGCTCTGATTTTGAGCGAGTTTTGCTGGTCGTCGAAGGACTTTATAGCATGGACGGAGACTATCCTGATTTACCACAATTGATTGCGATTAAAAAGAGACATCAAGCCTTTTTAATGGTTGATGAAGCTCACTCGATAGGTGTGATGGGACTTAGGGGGGGCGGAATCGGTGAATTTTTTGACATTGATGCTCGAGAGGTCGATATATGGATGGGAACTTTAAGTAAAACCTTAGCGGGGTGTGGCGGCTATATTGCAGGAAGTGATGCACTGATTGAGCATCTCAAATATGCAGCCCCCGGATTCCTTTATAGTGTTGGAATGTCACCACCTCTTGCGGCAGCTTCCCTTAAGGCCTTAGAAATTATGCACCATGAGCCTTATCGTATTGCGAAACTGAACCAGAATGCCAAACAGTTTTTCAATGAAGCGAAGGATATCGGTCTGAATGTGGGGTTTAGTCAAGGATTGAGCATTGTACCTATCCTTTATGGTAGCTCCAAAAGGGCAGTACAAGTTGCCAATCATCTGCATTTACAAGGGATTAATGTACAACCGATCATTTATCCGGCGGTGCCCGATAATCGAGCCAGATTGCGTTTTTTCATGAGCAGTGCACATACCTCTGAGCAGATCTCTTGTACCCTTCAAGCCTTAGCCGAGCAGGGGAAATGATGTCAACATTTATACCACCTTATCCCCCGCGCCATCTTAAGGGACTCTCAACGCTTGAAATTTTGCGTAAAGGCCGTGACAATTTACTGTCGATATGGACTGAGGATGATTTTCAGCATACAGTCATCAAAGCCAAACTGCTCAAACAGCATATTGTGATTGCCAATAGCCCCGATACCGTCCGAAAGGCCTTTGTGACGGCCAACGGAAGTTTTGAAGAAAAAAGTCATTTGATGCAACGAGCATTGAGACCCTTGATAGGCGATGGTCTTTTTATCAGCCATGGTGAAACGTGGCGTACACGTCGACGTATTGTAGGCTCGGTTATTCATGGTTCACGGGTTCCTGGGTTTACACCCTCGATGATTGAGGCGATGGTTGAATTGCGGGATCAATGGATGCAGCGATTCGATGATTCATCATGCAGCATGGGTAGAATAGACATGCTGAGTGACATGGCAAAGTTGACAGCTGATGTCATTTCACGCGCTATTTTTGGTCGTCAGTTGGGCCGAGACCATGCGCACAATATTGCTGAAGGATTTGCTGAGTACCAGAAAAACATTGGACCATTTAATCTCTTGCCCCTCCTGGGAGTCCCTGCCTCTCTCACCTATTTATTTACACGAGGTATTCGCCGCTCAGCACGAAAAATTACGCGTGTATTAGACGATCTGGTGGATGGACATTTTAAACAACACCCAGATCATGAAACATCGGTATTGGGTATCCTTTCTAGAGATACTCCAGACGGGAAAACGCTCGATAGGCAAGCCATACGCAATGAAGCCGCGGTTATTTTTATGGCGGGTCACGAAACAACGGCGAATTGTTTGGCTTGGGCCTGGTTTCTATTATCTCAAGCGCCACAATGTGAAGAACAATTACATCGAGAAATCGATCAAGTACTGGATGGTCGTGTACCCACATTTTCCGATGTCCACAAGCTCATATACACACGGGCTATTATTGAGGAAACCTTGCGCCTTTATCCCCCCATTCCTATTTTATCGCGCCAAGCCAATCGACAAGAGCAACTGGGGGAACATGTTGTTCCTGTGGGTGGCATCGTTGCGGTCATTCCTTGGTTGCTCCATCGTCATAGGCTCTATTGGGAGAGTCCTGATCATTTTATGCCCGAGCGATTTTTGCCAAACCATAAGCCGCCTGATAAATACGCCTATATTCCTTTCAGTACTGGCCCACGGGTGTGTGCCGGGATGTCTTTTGGGTTGACCGAAGCCATTTTAGCGCTTGCTGTCTTTGGTCAAAAATTACGTTTTCAATTGGTTCCAAATACGAGCATTCAAGCCATTAGCCACCTATCATTACGTCCGGATGATGGTCATGGGCAATTGCCGATGAAGATAAGTCCACGCGAAATAAGATATGGAAGGGACGATTCATTTATGCAACATAAGGTTTGTGAGCATGCACCAGATTAAGGAACTCTTTCTGGGAAGTCTTGAAACCGTCGCTCACTGGGCGCTGCGATGCTGCTCAGTCGATCTATGTTCTAACATGGGTTGTTTTTTTGGGAGGCTTCTTGGGCCGATGCATCGACAAGTGACGCGACAGTTGCGAGAAAATATGGTGTATTTACGACCAGATTTAAACACCTTTCAGATAGATGACATGGTCAAATGTTCGTGGGGTAATTATGGTCGTGTGATGGCGGAGTTTTCAGTTTTAAGGAAAATTTGGAGATCAGACCGAACGACCGTCGAAGGTCTGGAACATCTCACCCTTGCCAAATCTAGCAAAAGACCTGTCATCTGTTTGTTTTTACATTTGGGTAATTGGGAGATCATTGGACCTAAGTTATATGACTTGCTTGGTGGGGATTGGATTCAAATTTATCAACTGCTGGATAATCGATTTAAGGCACGCATTGCTGAACGAGTTCGTCGTCCTTATGCTCATTCTCTAGTCACTTCAGGCCCTTTTGTGAGGAAAAAAATTTATAATCAATTGAAAGCCGGATATACACTCAATATTGCCGTGGATGAATGTGTCAATAACAAAGTCAATATTCCTTCTTTTGGCAGAGAGTTGCCATTAACGGGTAATTTATCAATGGCGGTGAGGCTTGCAAAGTTAACGAAGGCTTTGCTTTGTCCGGTTTATGCCACGCGGACGAAAGGCGCACAATTTGTTGTGCATGTTTTACCGCAGATTGAACTTGATTTTAAGCGGCTAAAAAGTCATGAAGTGATGAGAGTGTTAGACGCACAGCTGATGTCTGTGATTGGTCAACATCTGGATCAATGGTATTATGCCGCAGCACTTTGCTTGGCCAAGGATGAACCATGAACACTTCCCAACATCTTTTAATAACAGGAGCTTCCGGTGGTCTTGGGAGCGCTTTGGCATTAGCTTATGCGAAGGTTGGCGTTCGACTATCCTTATTTGGACGTCAAGAGAGTGCACTAGCTGAGATTGCCGCAGCATGTCGTGTGTTGGGAGCTGAGGTTGTGGTTTATAGCCTTGATTTATGTCGAAAAGAGGCGTTGAGAAAACAGATAGAATGGATTGATGACAAATATCCGATTGACTTGGTCATTGCTAATGCGGGCATTGCCACTTACTTGGATGAAAAAGTAACTCTAGAAAGCTGGGAGGATACTGAGCGCACCATTGACGTTAATTTAACGGGCGCAATGGGGACGGCTATGGCGTTGATTCCAAGGATGCGGGCACGAAAGCAGGGGCAGATAGCCTTTGTCAGTTCGGTGGCAGCTTATCATGGGCTTGAGATTTGTCCGAGTTATTGTGCAAGCAAAGCAGGGGTGAAAGCCTATGGTGAATCCCTACGTAGACTTCTTAAAAAAGACGGCATTGGGGTCTCAGTGATCTGTCCTGGATTCATAGAATCAGGTATGAGTCAAAAATATCATGCTAGAAAACATGGGATGCTCACGCCAGAAGCCGCCGCCATCAAAATAAAAAGAGGATTAGAGAAGAATAAGGAAAACATCACTTTCCCCTTCTTTTTAGGATTGGCTATGCGATTATTGACGATCCTTCCGTCCGAAGTCAGTGAATTTTTTATTACTATTTGTCTTTAATGGGACTTCTAAATAACTTCCTTCCTTATTCCCTTCTCCCCAGGCATGGGGAGAAGGTGCCCGCAGGGCGGATGAGGGGATTTCTTGCAAGTTATTTCGGCCGCGATCCTAAGTTCCTAAAAAATCTTTCTTTCCAATCTCTACGCCTTGATGGCGCAAAATGTCATAGGCTGTTGTGGTATGAAAATAAAAATGAGGGAGTCCATAGTGGCATAAGTAGACTAGGCCTTTGAAATGTTTTTCTTTGGGTGTGCCCGCTTGGGTGATGATGTCACGGTTTTCGCTGCCGTCGAAGGCTTTCGGCGGAATACTCTCAATGAAGTGTAATGTCTTGAATAGGCGTGCTTGTAATTCTTGAAAGTTTGTTTCATCGTCGGAATACACGGGTACTTCAAATCCAGCTAGTCGCGCAGAAACACCTTTGGCAAAGTCAGCAGCAATTTGAACTTGACGGGTGAAATCAAACATATTCGGAAATAAGCGCGCTTTTAATATCGACTCTTCTTCGAGGTGATGCTCTTTGACATGGGTTTGAGCTTTTGTCAGGAGCGCACTGAGGCTGTTTAAAAACTGCTTAAAAACCGGAACGGAGGCATCAAACATTGCAATGGTCATGGGTGTCCTTATTTTGCCAGGTTAAGTGAGGGCATGAGTATGCGCATGGGCATGTGTTTCTTTTAAGAAGAACGTTAATATGGCCCCTATTACAATCCCAATAGGCACGATTGTCAAAGCAAATTGATAATCTGCTGCCGTATATAATTGCCGTATATTCTCAGCAGAAACGCCACTCAGGGACACAGAAGATTCTCGAGCCATGACGCTCCAATCTAATAATCGTCCCACCAAAGGTTGCAGGAACATGGCCCCAATCATCACAATCATGTTGGTTGTGGCAATCGCTGTTCCTGCAGCCTCTTTCGGACTTACTTCCCGACCCACTGCAAACACAATAGATTGTACGCTATGTAACAACCCCAGGATGAACATCAAAGCACCTAAAGAGGTCACATTCAGTCCAGGGAAATATAAAATGATGAGCATGACAATGGTTGCGCCTATGGCGCCCAATAGCATGGGTAATTTTCGTCGTTTTAATTTATCAGAGAGATACCCCATGGTCGGTGCGCCAATGGTGAATCCTAAAAACAGCAAAGAATTACAAAAGTTGGCCGAAACATGTGAGAGCCCATGCGCATGACGCAAATAAGAAATACCCCATAATTCAGCGACCACCGTCGTTGGCAGGTAGACAAGACAACCATACATCCCATTGATCCAAATTTGTTTATGCCGAATGATCTCTCTCAAGTCAACCATGCTTTTCTTAAAGCTACTCACACTACCGCCCTCATGATGATCCTGTCGCCCATCATCTATGCCATACCACAACACAATCATTAAAACGATCCCAAAAAGGGCCGTGATATTAACGGTGTCCTGCCAACCGATCCAGGTGACCATTCCCCCCAATAAGTTATCCCCCACCATCGCACCAATCGTGCCCAGAGCCGAGGCTGTTCCAGCAACCATGCCCAATTTATTTTCAGGCAACCAGATGGTCGCGAGTTTTAGAACCCCAACAAAAGCAAAAGCCGATCCCAAACCCACCAGAAATCGACCCGATGCAGCTACGGTATAAAAGACCGTATCCGCAAACATAAACGTACCCACCACACAAGTAAGACACGCAAAAGTCAATAGCCGCCTAGGACCATATCGGTCCATCAAAATACCAACAGGCAATTGCATCGGCACATAGGCGTAATAGTAAAAAGCGGACAACAACCCAAAACCCGTGGCCGATAAATTAAAATGCTGGCGTAACGAATGCTCCATCACACTCGGCGATATTCGTAAAAAAAATTCATAAGAATAGTAAAGGGCACCCAGTCCACAAATTATCCATGCAGCCAAACTTGCTTTTTTTATTTTTTGAGTTGACAAGGTATTCTCCTTATAAAAATTGTGTCTTCCGGCTCACACCAGTTGTAATGGCAGCATTTGCAACCGCTTTCGGTACTCGTTTACGCAACCTTGTTCCAACATCACCCAAGCCAAGCACTGCAGTCCCATTGAACATCACCGCAACCAAGTTCCCCTTCGCGGTATAGCGATACACACCCTCAAGATTTTTGACAATCGCTATCACAGGCTCATCCGCACCGGGGGTATAAGCAAGTGATAAATAATCTTGAGAATTGGTAAGCTTAGTGACATGTACACTGAGGTTTCCAGGAGTTGGAAATTCGTGATAATGCAATGAGCGCCATTTTAAAACGTTTTCATTCAACGACTGGGTACGATACCAAAGTTTAACCTGTAACGCAATAAGGAGCTGGAGCGGAATCAGGGCCACCTCATGAAGTTTATTTAGGAAGTAGTATTCATTGCGAAGTATATACTGTTTGGACCCTGGTTCAGAATGAGGAGCAATGCTCAGCAGCTATCAAATTCATCAAATCAGCATTCGACAATTTACCGCTGACACCCTGACCACTGAGCAATTCATTGGCCAAATTACGTTTGTGCTCGTGCAGGGCTATGATTTTTTCTTCAATGGTGTTTCGCGTGATCAAGCGATAAATAGTCACTGGACGCTCCTGGCCGATGCGATGCGCTCTGTCTGAGGCTTGATCTTCCACCGCGGGGTTCCACCAGGGGTCAAGATGAATCACATAATCTGCGGCGGTCAAATTCAAACCGCTACCACCGGCTTTCAAACTTAGGAGGAACACATCGCCTTCGCCGGCTTGAAATGCAACCACTGATTTTTTACGATTGACAGCAGATGTTGTCCCATCAAGGTATTGATAGTCAATTTTTTCATCTTCCATACGTTTTCTGATGATCTTCAAAAATGAAACATATTGGCTAAACACCAAAACCTTATGGCCGTTTTCAATGATGTTTTTGAGGGTTTCAATCAAGGTGTTTAGCTTGCTGTTTTCAATGTGAACAGAACTGTCAACCAGCGAGCTGTCACAACATGCCAATCTTAATTTAGTGATTTCAGCTAACGCACTTATTCTGTTATTTTCAGCCATGAAATGTACCATGCGATCTTCAGCGATGCGGCGCACAGCCTCATAAAATGTTGCTTCTTCTTCTGAGGGCTCAATATAAATAGTCTGTTCCGTTTTTGGTGGTAACTCACTCAGTACGTTTGACTTGATTCGACGTAATATATATGGTTGTACCAGTGAACGTAAGGCATGAATTCTGTCCGGTGCTTGCTTTGTTTCAATGGGGATCGAGTATTTATTTTGGAACTGTTTCATGGAGCCTAATAGGCCTGGATTGAGGAAACTGAAAATACTCCATAATTCACCCAGATGATTTTCTATGGGTGTGCCGGACAAGGCAATGCGGTTTTCCCCCTTGAGTTTCATCACGCTTTTCCAGCGCTGGGTTTGGGCATTTTTAATCGCTTGCGCTTCATCTAATACGATGGTTTCCCATGGTTTCTCCGACAACAAGTTGCTGTTATGTTGCAATAAACCATAACTGCAAAGGATCACATCAAAAGGGCTGGCCTGGGTAATCAATGCATCTCGATCGCCTGATCGCAAATCATAAATATTTAATGTAGGAGCAAATCGAATGAGCTCTTCATGCCAGTTAAAACACACAGACGTTGGAGCGATGACCAGTGAAGGCCCATTTTTTGCGCGCTCTAAGAGTAATGCAATGGTTTGAACCGTTTTACCTAATCCCATGTCATCAGCGAGGCATGCACCAATGCCCCAGTGCGTAAGCCTGGATAAATATTGAAACCCTTCAACTTGATAATCACGGAGCGTTGCTTGCATGGTTGATGGGACGTCAGGGACATGATGACGCATGGTTTTGATTTTTTTCACATGCGCCGCCCATCCCGCATCAAACGTGGTGTTTTCAACTTGAGCCACAATCTCTGACAGGGCCTGGGCTCCGAGGGGGTTGATTTTTTGACCATCCGAAAGGGCATGCAGCACACTGAGCTGTTTTTTCAACTGGCCTGTTAATTCAATAAACTCACCATTTCCAAGCGGTATAAATCGGCCATAGCCTCGACCAATCAATGATTCAAGTAGTTCTTGCATGACAATCACCTCACCATCATCCAATGTGATTTTCCCATCGTATTCAAACCAGTTGGTGTTTGATGAAATGTTGAGTGAAAGGTTGTGGGCATTCACTCGCTGTTTGATTTTGAAGGACTGGCCTTCTGGCCATTCAAAGGTGAGGGGGTGTGTTGTTGCATACTGTTGTAGCTCCGAGATCACCTCAAGTACATCCTCTGGTGCTTCTATGTCATATTCGCAAGTTTCATATTCATGTTGAGATAAACTGGGACATTGCGCGAGCAATTTTTTGAGATGTTTTTTTTCAACCAAAAGATCCCGTTGAATCCGTACTCGCTTCTCAAGACCGTGTTCCTCGATCAGCGTCATGAAAGATTCTTTGCCTTCGCCTAATTTAAAATAGCTGTCATGAATGGCCAGGGGTTTAACCCAGATGGTTGCCCGGACCCCTGTGTTCATCGGCAATAATTGAACACAGGGGGTGGCCTCGCCTGGTATTTCAGGGATGATTTCAAGATCTTTGATGTCAGCGTGGATTTTAATATCTCGCTTGGCATTTTGAATGATTTTTAATACCTTATCTTTGGCACTTGTGGGGACTATCAAACCTTGCTTGGTAATTATTTGTGCAATGCTGGCAAATGCTTTAGAAAAATCAATCACACGGTACTTGTTCATAGTTTCTGGCTCGAGAATCAGTCCAGCGTGGTCCATGAAATGCGATAAGCTCAAATGAAAACCTTGTTTTTTTTCTTCAATATGCAATTCGGGCTCACCAGCCACCAATTCAACGCGGACGTCTCTATTTTTACAATGTGCAATGTGTGGGTGGCCGATTAGGGCAATGAAGGCTTCCCAAGGTGAAATGGAGTAGGATTTATCATACCAGAGATCGTCTTTCTCAATAATGCCAGAAATGACGAGCTTGTCTTGTGGGCTTAAATAATCAAAATGGGGATCCCCATGAAAATGCTTTAGTTTGGCTAAATTGACCGCCCGCCCAACGCTCCATTTCCCATATTTACCCATGGTCTGTTCAAGCACATCAATCATGTGCTTGTCTGGATCAACGAGCCACATCAATCGTTTGGTTTTCGCGGGGAGTACAGCATGGGGGTCCCCCTCTAATAACAAGCCTTGCAATGCTTGAAAGCTGTATTCCCAAGTTTCTTTGACATGAATGAAATCAAGCACACGAAACTGAGTTGGCGTGGTTTCGAGATAGGCTTGGGATGGGGCCTGATAGCTTTCTGTTTTGGTCAGCAGTTCACTCAATAGAAGGGTGGCGAGGTACTGGTAATTCTTAATGCATTGTTGCAAGGATCTGTATAGTTCGTCTTGATTTTGGCGAAGATGATCATTGTTAACCATGTAACACACCAATTGAAAAAGCGCTGACAGCAGTGGGTGCTTGAATGAGCCTTGGGCTTTGAATAGTTTATGTAATTCATGCCTAACTGTTTTTAGATCCCCCTCTTCCACCGAGCTCATCATGGGAAATAGCCAATAGGCCGAGTGCATTGGCATGGCCCACGTTCCATCTGAATACTTATTGTAATTGATGGCGTTGGTCATGAGTTGCCGACTGTTTTTGTCAATATAAAGCACACAAAACGAGTGGAAAACACCCAAGATGTTATCAAAATAATAACTCGAAAACCCACTTCCTTTTCGGATTTCAGCCAGTGCTTTACGATAACATTTCGAGGCTTTCTCAAATTGCTTATCTAGAAAGGCAAAGGTTGCTTGCAAGGCAGCAGTGTAGCCTGATTTGTCATTTGCAATGCGATGGCAACATGCAATAGCCGCATCAAGATGACCGACTGACAGATGAATGATTGCACTATAATATTCCAGGTAATTGTGACTTGTATTTTCATAGGTGTTTAGTGAAAACACAGTTAAAGCGGTTTGATGGTCGCCAACGGGTGCTGCATCGCAATAATAGTGACTCAATAGCGCGATGCAAATATAAGTTCGAATGACTTTGTGCCGTGATTCCAACCACTGCTGATGAATAAGCACTCCTTTAAAGGTGTCTTGAATAGCCTGTGCCAGGCGGGTGCAATACCCTATATTGTTTTGATGGCTATCAAAGAAGGTGGGGTCATTGGCATAAAGGCTCTTAACCATCAAGGTTTGAATTTGAATATTTTGGGTGCTATAAGAAGTTGCCCGCTCATTTTTATAGAGCCGATCCACCATGGCATAGACCCAAATCATTTCTTCATCCTTCATCAATACCAACAGATCATGGTGAAGTTCTGGATGAATGCTGAGCATTCCTTTTTGTCGTAAAAACCCCTGTTTATCAAGAAGGAGGACAAGGATACGATACAGTTGTTCTGTGAAAACATTCCCCATAGAATCTACCAAGCCTGTTTCACTGATTTCTAGCATCATTTTTTTTTCATCATGGTCTTGGCTGCAAATGATTTTTAATGCGATCACTTGTTTTTCGATGGTGGATAACATTTTAAAGGTTTCAGATAGTTTTTTTCGTTGGGTGGTGGCTAGCATTTGGGCTCTTGAGGGTTAGATTAATGACTGAAGTGGCAGGATTATAACAAAATTTTTAAATTTTTGCTTGGATTCACCGGGCAAAAAACCGCAATTTGTGGCCGCGCACAGTATATATTACTCCTTCCCCGCCTCCGTAATCTCCTCCACTTTAGCATCAATTCTCGCCTTCAACAGGTGGTCATTTTTAATCAGCGTTTTCGCTAGTTTTAATTGTCGCATCGCGTCCCTTGTTCTACCTTGTAGGAGCTGACATTGTGCTTCTGTGAAGTAGGCGTAGTCCTTTTGGTGGTTTGTGGCTTGCGCTCTTGCCAGTTGTTCGCAGATGATGAGATCAGATCTGAATTGTCTGCTGGCTTTTAGCAAAATATGCGTGGCTTTTCCAGGCTCGTTTGCTTCTATCAAACTTTGGGCGTAAACCACGAGGGCTGCATAATTGTCTGGGTAGTTCTTTGAGAGCTCCTCAAGCCTTTTGCTGGCATTGGCGTAGTGTTTCTCTCCAATGTCTGCGCGAGACATGGCAATGACAAAATACAAATTATCAGGATACTTTGCGAGCAACGGGGTCAATCGAAGGGCTGCTTGTTGGTATTGATTGCTGTTGAGAAGGGTGAGCACTGTGCCATATAGGCATGCGGCTTCTGTGTTGTGCTTTTGACAGCTTTGTTGATAATAGTCCATCATCTGTTTGGGGTCACCGGAAACCTCGGTACGAATCAGTTCCTTAAATAAATGGTAATCTAAGCTGTCTTTATGATTTTTCTTGGCGAGTCGCCAGCTGCGATTCTCGGCTTCTGCTATTCTATCTTCATCAAGAGGGTGCGTTCTTAAAATGGCTGGGATGTTGTCCGAATAAAAATATCGAGTGGCTAGCTGCATTTTTTTAAAAAATGCAGCCATTCCGCGTGGATCAAGTCCTGATTTGATGAGCATGTCTATCCCAATTCTGTCGGCCTCTTTTTCATTTGAACGCACATAGGAGATACTGTCTTGTGCAATGCCCGTGAGAGACGCCATCAGGGCGCCACTGCCAAGCATTGGGTTGATGATCCCAAGAGCCGCTGATGCAAGGATGCTCGCAATCATTGGGATCCGCATTTGTTTTTGGTGCTCAATGAGACGATAAAGATGGTGTAAGCGCACGTGAGCCATTTCATGGGCCATGACGGCGGCCAATTCGCTTTCGTTTTCCGTGGTCAAAATCAATTGTGAATTGATCCCAATATATCCGCCAGGGCCCGCAAAGGCATTGATCTCATTGGATTTGACTAAGAAAAAATAGGGCTGGGGGAGTTGACCGTTGCGTGCTAAAATGTCGCCTAAATGATTGATGTATTGGCTGGCAAGGGGTGTACGGATGACATTGTCGGCTTGGTTGATTTGTTGGATGAATTCTTTTTCTAGCTCGTCTAACTCCTTTGTAGAGTACGGAGTATACGCAGCCGTTAGTCCTGGAAGGGTCGTCAAGAACAACCATAAGCCTATGCCTAATTTTCTGAAGTGTCTCATGGGCCTACTCAAAAATTGAATCATTTGTTATCATAGTCGCATTTTTTGTGAGGTGGTTGCCTGATGCATGAACAGTTTTTACTCGCAGCCCTGGATCAAGCATGGCTTGGCCGAGGCTTGTGTTCGCCAAACCCAAGTGTCGGTGCGGTTGCAGTCCAAAATGGACACATTATAGCACAAACTTGGCATCGTGGCGCAGGAACCGCTCATGCAGAGCGCCTTCTTTTGGATAAACTTCCTCAAAATATATCAGATCTCACCTTATATGTAACGCTTGAGCCCTGTAATCATTGGGGAAAAACGCCGCCCTGTGTTGATGCGATTCTGGCCTATGGGGTTAAAAAAGTGGTGTATGCCTATAAAGATCCCAATCCTTTGGTGATGGCAAATGATACACCAGCTTTGTTAAGGGCACACGGTATTGAGGTGCTGCATCATCCTTTGAAAGCTATCGATGATTTTTATCAGAGTTATCGTCATTGGACTTTGACGAGAAGACCATGGGTTACCGTGAAGCTGGCGCAAAGCTTGGATGGTAAAATTGCGGGTATGGGCGGTGAGCGAATCTCGCTATCTAACGAGTTGTGTGCACAATTCACTCATCAATCGCGCCTTCGCAGTGATGTGATATTGACAACGGCCCGCACCATTCAACAAGATGATCCGTTGCTTAATGTGCGCCTAACGGAACAATCGCTATCAAAACCTGTGGCCGTCATTGTGGGCCGTGATTTCCCTCATCCCAAATCAAATATCTTCACAACGGCGAGTCATTGTCATCTTTATTATGAGGAACATCTTCCCAGACCAAGCCCCTTGCCGAACACCTCTTTTTACCCAATGCCTGTCACTGCAGGGTTACTTTCCCTCGATGCCCTTATCCAACATTTGGGTCAATTAGGTTATCACGATGTCTGGGTTGAAGCCGGCGGGACCCTATTTTCAGCATTGCATCAAGCGAGATGCGTGAATAAAACATATCTTTATATCGTTCCTCGAGTGTTAGGCGATGGAGCTCTGCCTGCTTATCATGGATCTGGGCTCTTTGAGCAAGCAAACCATGTGTCATACCGGGCCATGGGCGATAATTTGCTGGCCTCTTTTGAGTGGCATTTGGAGGATATATGTTCACTGGCTTGATTGAAACGAAAGGGAAGATTTTGTCCAACGTTTCTGCAGGTAGTGCCCATCGTCTGCTGATTGAGACCCCCTTTGTTGAATTACAAGTGGGGGAAAGCATTTCAGTGAATGGCGTTTGTTTGACGCTCTTGGTCGATGATACATGCAGGCTCGCTTTTGATGTTTCTCCTGAAACACTGCAGCTCACCACTTTGGGCGAACTCTCCGTGGGGGATGAGGTTAATTTAGAGCGCGCGATGAGTTCAACAAGTCGCTTTGGCGGTCATTATGTGAGTGGGCATGTGGATACAACGGCGCTTGTGACATCGATTGCATCAAAAGGGGAATTTCTTCTGATAAAGGTGGGTGGATTTCTGAGGTCACACCAGCCCTATCTTTTATCCAAAGGGAGTATCACCCTAGACGGTGTGAGTTTGACCATGAACGAGGTGGTTGATGGGTGTGTGCACGTGATGCTTGTGCCACATACGTTGCAAGTCACAACGCTTGCTCAATGGCGTGAAGGGAGGCGTATCAATGTTGAATTTGATTATATCGCAAGGATTGTGGCTCATCAGCTTAAGTCTTCAGCCAATGTGTGATATACTTCGCGCCGGTAGGCTCACCTTAGGCCAGTGTATAGAGGTTTAAATAATGACAGATCGTTTTGCCAGTATTCAGCTGGCTATCACCGAACTTAAAGCCGGTCGTATGGTGATATTGGTAGATGATGAGGACAGAGAAAACGAGGGTGATTTGGTGATTGCGGCAGCGCATGTCACGGCAGAATCCATCAATTTTATGTCGTGCTTTGGTCGAGGCCTGATTTGCTTGCCCATGCAGGACGCCCTCATTAATAAGTTGGCCCTCCCGATGATGGCCAGCCATAATCGCTCGCCTTATGGTACTGCTTTCACCGTGTCAATCGAATCAGCTACAGGCGTGACCACGGGCATTTCTGCGGCTGACAGGGCGAGGACCATTCAAGTGGCCATTGACCCTAACAGTGGTCCAGAAGATGTTATTTCACCTGGCCATATCTTTCCTTTGCGGGCGCTATCGGCCGGCGTTTTAAAGAGGGGTGGTCAAACAGAGGGCTCGGTTGATTTGGTGCGTCTGGCAGGGTTAACGCCCGCAGCGGTCATTTGTGAAATCATCAACGACGATGGCACGATGAGTCGACACGACGATTTAAAGGCGTTTTCAGAGCGCCATGCCATTCCCATCGTGACCATCAAAGATTTGATTCACTACCGCATCTGCCATGAAACTTTGGTTGAAGCGATGGCAACTTCTCGGATCCCTTTACAGCAACAGGGTGACTTCATGATGACCGTGTTTGCGAATCAGCTGGATGATTCAGAGCATTTTGTGTTGGTGAAAGAACCCAAGTTCCCCAATCAAGTGCCATTGGTACGGATTCATTCAGAGTGCATTACTGGCGATGTGTTTGGATCTTGTAAATGTGACTGTGGATCGCAACTTCAGCAATCTTTGAACTTACTTGGGGCTGAAGGTGGTATTTTAATTTACTTGCGACAAGAAGGGCGTGGTATTGGGTTGGCTAATAAATTAAAAGCCTATGCATTGCAAGAACAAGGTTTTGATACCGTAGAGGCGAATGTTGAACTTGGTTTACCCGTGGATTCTCGTGATTATGCTGTGGCATATCAAATTTTGAAATATTTGGGCATTCATGAGGTCAGGTTATTGACCAATAATCCCATGAAAGTTTCGGCAATGAGGCAATATGGCATCCATGTCAGTTCTCGTATTGGATTGGCGGTTGAGCCTACTCACGAAAATCGTGCCTACTTAATGACCAAGCAAGACAAATTAGGTCATTTGTTAGAGATCATTTAGGAGGACGTGTGAAGCACATCAAAGCATCTATCAACGATCATCAAGACTCTTTCCCGATTGCCATCATTGTGAGTCAATTCAATCAAGACCTTACGTCATCCTTGCTTAAGGGAACAGTCCATCGTTTGTTGGATCGTGGCATTCTCAAAGAAGATGTGTTGGTGATAGAAGTCCCAGGGGCCGTTGAAATTCCATTTTTGGCGCAACGAGTTGCTTTACAAAAACAACATCATGTGATCATCGCTTTGGGTGCTGTGATTCGTGGTGAAACCTCTCATTATGACAGCGTGTGTCAGTTAGTGAGCGAAGGCTGTCAGCGCGTGTCTTTATCTTTTAATATCCCCGTGATTTTTGGGGTTTTAACTACCGAAAATGACGCACAAGCTTGGGACAGGTTGGGTGGCCGTCATGGACATAAAGGGGCGGATGCTGCTGATTGCGCGATTGCTATGCATGAAACCTTGAAACAATTATCAGGGGGCAAACATGACTAATTATATTTTCATTACGGGCGGCGTTGTTTCTTCATTAGGCAAGGGGATAGCTGCAGCTTCGTTGGCGGCAATACTAGAAGCTCGCGGTTTGAAAGTGACCCTTATCAAACTTGATCCCTACATTAACGTTGATCCAGGCACTATGAGCCCTTTTCAACATGGGGAAGTGTTTGTCACCCAAGATGGCGCCGAAACAGATTTGGACTTGGGTCACTATGAACGATTCGTTCGCACAACAACCACAAAGCTGAATAATTTCACGGCTGGAAAAATTTATGAAAACGTGATTAAAAAAGAGCGGCGGGGGGATTATTTGGGGGGGACTGTACAAGTGATCCCTCATATCACCAATGAAATTAAGCGTTGCATCAAATTGGGCGCTGACAATTATGATGTGGCGATGGTCGAAATTGGTGGGACTGTGGGAGATATTGAGTCTTTGCCATTTCTTGAAGCCATACGGCAAATGCGGATGGAGCTTGGGGCTTCTCGAACGATATTTGTTCACTTGACGTTGGTCCCTTACATAGCGACCTCTGGTGAAACCAAAACCAAACCAACACAACACTCTGTTAAAGAACTCCGCTCGATTGGGATTCAACCTGATGTTTTGATTTGTCGTTCTGAAAAACCTCTCTCCGCTCATGACCGAGCTAAAATTGCTTTGTTCACTAATGTTGAAAAAGAAGGCGTGATTTCACTTGAAGATGCCAAAAGCATCTATCAAATTCCTATGCTTTTGCATGAGCAAGGTTTGGATGAAATCGTGGTGAAGA
This sequence comes from Legionellales bacterium, assembly GCA_026399195.1. Classification (GTDB taxonomy): domain Bacteria; phylum Pseudomonadota; class Gammaproteobacteria; order Legionellales; family Legionellaceae; genus JAPLRK01. Next base: position 32,534 of record JAPLRK010000071.1, on the reverse strand, counting down.
AATTAGGTCTTACCATCAAGTCGGCTGATTTGAGTGAATGGTTGCATGTGGTTGAAGCACAAAAGGTGCAAACCATGTTTGTCAAAGTGGCCATGGTAGGGAAATACACCGAGCTCAATGATGCTTATAAATCGTTGAATGAGGCGTTGACTCATGCCGGAATTCACACTCAAACTCGAGTTGAAATTATGTATGTCGATGCTGATCTTGTCGAGCAGCAAGGGTGTTCCTTGTTGGAAAGTGCTGACGCTATTCTTATTCCCGGAGGATTTGGTGGACGGGGCATCGAGGGTAAAATCGCTGCTATTCAGTACGCACGAGAAAATAAGGTTCCCTTTTTGGGGATTTGTTTGGGGTTACAAACGGCAGTGATTGAATTTGCCAGACATGTGCTTGGATTGAAAGAAGCCAATTCCACGGAATTCAATCAAGAGACCCCTTATCCTGTGATTGCCTTGATCAGCGAGTGGCGGGATGGGGATGGTTGTGTGAAAGTGCGAGATGATCAAAGTGATTTGGGCGGTACCATGCGGCTTGGGGCTCAAGTTTGTAAACTTGAAACAGGCTCTCTTGCAAACCGCGTATATGGTCGGACACAAATCGTTGAGCGACATCGGCACCGATATGAGGTCAACAATCGATTTTTAGAAGCATTGGTTGAACACGGATTGGTCCTTTCTGGCCGCTCAGCCGATGATCAATTGGTGGAGATGATTGAGTTGCCCCATCATCCTTGGTTTCTTGCCTGCCAATTTCACCCCGAGTTCACATCAACGCCTCGAGATGGACATCCTTTGTTCAAAGAGTTTGTTCATGCCGCGCGAGCATTTCATCAACAAAAGGTCAAATCATGAAATTATGTGGTTTTGAAGTGGGCATCGATGCCCCTTTGTTTTTAATAGCAGGTCCCTGTGTGATTGAAAGTGAAACGCTGGCCATTGAAACAGCAGGCTACTTGAAAGAGATTTGTGCCGCTCTTTCTATTTCGTTCATCTACAAATCATCTTTCGATAAGGCCAATCGTTCCTCCATCAGTAGTTATCGAGGTCCAGGTTTTGAAAAAGGATTGATGATTCTTGAGAAAGTGAAGAAAGAGGTAGGAGTGCCAGTGCTGACGGATGTGCATGAGGACACTCCTTTGCTTGAGGTCAGTAGCGTAGTGGATGTGTTACAAACGCCGGCATTTTTATGCCGCCAAACGAATTTTATACAAAATGTAGCCGCGTTAAATAAGCCCATGAACATCAAAAAAGGGCAGTTTTTATCGCCTTGGGAGATGAAGCATGTGGTTGCAAAAGCCAAAGCAACAGGCAATGAGCAGATCATGGTGTGTGAGCGGGGCGTGAGTTTTGGCTATAACCATTTGATCTCTGATATGCGGTCATTAAAAATCATGCGAGACACTGGATGTCCTGTGGTGTTTGATGCGACACATTCCGTTCAGTTGCCTGGCGCTAAAGATGGTGCTACTGGTGGACAAAGAGAATTCATTCCAACTTTGGCACGTGCCGCGGTTGGCGCAGGAATTTCAGGTCTTTTTATGGAAACTCATCCTTCGCCTGATGACGCGTTGAGTGATGGCCCTAACAGTTGGCCTTTGGCAAGTATGAAACCGCTCTTGGAGCAATTGATAGCTATTGATAGGGTGGTTAAGCGTACTCAGGATTTGTTTTGATGGTTTTTGGCGGAGAGACAGGGATTCGAACCCTGGGAAGGTTGCCCTTCAACGGTTTTCAAGACCGCCGCATTCGACCGCTCTGCCATCTCTCCACGGCGGAATATATATCAACCCAAGCCGGGTTGCAACAGGAATTTTAAAATTAAGGATGTAAAATGAAGTCGCTTAAAGTTTTGCTTTTGGTTCTTTTGGTTATATCAGCGTCCGCGTGCAAAAAATGGTTCGGAAAGGACGATGATGATACCTACAATCCATTCCAAGGGGTGAGTGCTGAGCAGCTCTATAAAGAATCCAAAGACGCGATGGCAAAAGACCAATATACCCCGGCCATCAAACGGTTGGAAGCCTTAGAGACAATGTATCCTTTTAACGATTATGCGGAACAAGCCGAGTTGACCTTAATCTATGCGTATTATAAAAAAGGAGATAATCCATCTACTGCGGCTACTGCCGAGCGTTTTATTCGTCTTTATCCCCGCGCACCACGGGTTGATTACGCCTATTACATGAAGGGTTTGGCCAATTTTCAACAAAGCCGCGGTACCATGGCCCATCTTTTGAAAGTTGATGAGTCTTGGCGTGATCCAGGCACGCAATCTCAGGCCTACTCTGATTTTGCAACCTTGGTGCAAAAATTCCCAGAGAGCAAGTATAAAGCCAATGCTCTGCAGCGCATGATTTATTTGCGAAATGAGTTTGCAAAGCGGGAGTTAAACGCGGCAACTTATTATTATGAGCGTGGTCGTTTTGTGGCATCAGCCGAGCGAGCAAGCTTTTTGATTAAAACCTATCCACAGGCGCCAAGTGTAAAGCCAGCGTTGATTGTGCTCTATCAGGCGAATATGGCGCTCGGTCTTCAGAGCGCCGCCAATGATGCCGCAGCTATATATCAGGCAACTTATCATAGTCCATTGCTTATCAAACAAGCGCGTTGAGGTTAGGATCGGGAGCGAAATTCGCTCCCGATCCCGCTTCTTAGGATCCTACTGAGAGACTTTCCTGACTTCTGATAGGTGGCGGTGGCATGTGAGTCATTGCTGAGTCTTCTCCAAGCTCTGAAACCACATCATTGATTAACCCGCGAAGCTCTCCTGCCAGTAAGGTGAGAGAGGCGTCTTGTTCTAATAGGGGATCTTTGAGTTCGTGGATTTCTTGGAATTCATCGGTGAGGTAGTCTAGGCATTTGATTCTTTTGAAGGTTAAATCTTGGGTGAGGGTAAATTGAATGCGTTCATTCCAGATAATGGAAAGTTCTGCGGCTGCCAACCCTTGGGAAAGTAAAGTGACAATTTCTTCGGCAGGCAATTCATATCCTTTGCAAGTAAATCGTTTTCTCTCATCGTCTAATGAAAACAATAGGCAGTCAGATGCCAATTGAAAGGAGGATGGGAGAAGGGATGGGTTGTTAATCCAACTGGCAAAACGGAGGCTCATCTGTTCTATATAATTGACGGGTGTGATTCGAATCGAAGGGATTGATTTCCGTAATAAAGTCATCAGTTGAGAAGCCTGGGCTTGGCTGGCGGTATTGATGATCAGACGGTTTGTCAACGTATCTAAAATGGCGGGGAGACGTTTTTGCAAGCAAAAGGATTTGGGCAATAACTCAAACTCCAATTCTTCGGCCATTTGTGAACGCTCAGAGCGTCGGACTTCTTGCCCTCGTTCGGTCTCTAATACGAGAATCCGCTCCTCCAGTAATTGTTGAATCACACCACGAGGCAATATGCGCTCTTCTTTTCCCATACAAATGAGGGAGCATGCGGCTGTTTCATGCGCGAGGTGCTCATTTTGTACTGGTAGCCAGCCATAAATAAATCGAGCATGGGGAGGGCATGGTTTGAGGGATTCGGAGTCTAAGGAGGTTGGTAAATCGCAGCTCGAGTCGAGCTCATAGTGATAGATCAGCGCATTGTTAAACCACATGTTTTTCCCCAATGAAAAAGCATGATGCTAGCACGAATTGAGATAAGAAATTCACAGAGTTTGTTATTTTTTTTTGCCATAGGTGAGCATTGGCGATATGATACGCTCCCCCCTAGAAATTTTAAGATCTATATAGGTGTCGTTATGATCGTTCTCAGAGGTTTGTTGTTATTTCTAATGACCAATTTGGCCATCGCTTCTCCGTGGATGACAGGTCCTTTGCTTGCGCCTAATGGTAAAACCATTCCAAAACATCACGTCAATATTGAGCCCTATTTTTTTTATTCTCTTTATTCGGGAGCTTATCGTAACCTCGAGGTGACCCCTGTCATTACCGCCGGTCTAACGGATTTTATGGATATTCAAGTTGCAACCCCATTTGATGCCAATTGGAGCAACGGACGTCAAGCAAGTGCTATAGGAGACGCAAGTTTAGGGCTTGGCTTTCAAGTGTTTCGGCAAAAAGAGCATGGGGTTATGCCCAATTTGAGGGTTGTTTTTCAGCAAGTTTTCCCTGTGGGGCAATATGAGCTTTTGGATCCACAATTGTTTGGAGTGGACCAAACTGGGCTTGGATCGTATCAAACGTTACTGGCTTTTAATTTTCAAGATCTTTCCGAAATAAAAGGTGGGCATTATTTACGGACTCGATTGAGTTTGGTGGGTGCATCCTATTCATCTGTTCATGTGAAGGGGGTGAATACATTTGGAGGGAATCCCGTCACAGAGGGTAACGTTCGATTAGGAAATGGTTATTCAGCTGATCTCGCTTTTGAGTACACTCTCACTCAAAATTGGGTACCTGTTGTTGAAGCATTATATGTTTGGAGTGGGGGTGTTGGCTTTATTGGCAATCCAGGATTCACCCCTGGCGGTACGGTGGATAGCCTTGCCGGCAAAGGGGGCGAACAACTTTCCTTGGCCCCAGCTCTTGAATATAATTTTTCACCCAATTTTGGGATCATTGGGGGTGTTTGGTTTTCAGCTTCGGGTCCGCCGTCGAGTCAATTCACGTCGTACACTCTCGCCTTTAATTATTACTTTTGATATGAAAAACGCTATCTATTTGCATCAAGATAAACTGGGCGCTGTGCGACGAGGTCATCCATGGATTTTCCCAAAGGCTGTTGCAAGACAAACAGGGCATTTTGGCACGGGTGATCTGGTTGAGATCTCTTCTTTAGGGGGAGATCTCATTGGCGTTGGCGTTTATAACGAACATTCCATGTACCGCGTGCGTCTTCTGGCTTATGCAGAGGAATGGGCACAATTGGGGAGCATGGAGAACTTATTGTTCTATCGGATAGAGCAAGCCTTACTGCTTCGTCAAAACATCGGTTTACCTAATGAATCAACCAATGCTTACCGGCTATTCAATAGCGAGGGGGATGGGCTATCTGGGCTGACGGTGGATCGTTTTCATCAAACTTGTGTGGTCTCTAGTTCGGCCTATTGGGTTCAGGCTCACAAGGATGTGATCAGCCAGATTATTTTGGAGGTGGTCGGGGTACCACACCTGGTTTGGATTGAACAAACGAAGTCTCTTTCGCAAGACGGATGGAAAGTAGGCAGTGATTTAAAACCGTCCGGTACTGAAGAGGTGCTGGAGGCAGGTGTTCGATATCAAATTGATTTTTCAAGCACACAAAAAACAGGCTTATTTCTTGATCAACGTGATAATCATCAACGTGTGGCGGACATAGCCCGTGGAAAAAGAGTGCTTGATCTTTACACCTATACAGGGGGTTTTGCGTTACATGCAGCACGTGCAGGTGCTACAAAGGTGACCGCCATTGACAGTTCGGCAGCGGCTATTGTGCAAGCCCAACAAAATGCTGCCTTAAATCATCTAGAGACGATTGAGTTCATCGAAGGAGATGCTCGCACCTACCTTGAAACAGCAGGCAACTATGACTTGATTATTCTTGATCCTCCTAAGCTATCGCCTTCGATGCGCCACATACAACAAGCGAAAAATTATTATCGCTTTTTACACCGAGAAGTGATGAAATCAATGAGGCCAGGTTCGTTGCTGATGACTTGCAATTGCTCATCTGCATTGGGATCCCAAGCGTTCTCTGAATTGGTGAGCCAACAAGCGAAAGCTGTTGGAAAAGTGGCTCGTCTCTTGGGCGTATTTGGCCCGGCAAGTTGTCACCCGACGCTTGCAGCATTCCCTGAAGGACACTATTTGACAGCCATTCTTTTGGCTGTATAAGGAGATGGTATGTTATTGGACAAGGACAAGTCTGGGTTCATTTTAGTCGATGTGCAAGAAAAATTAACCCCATTGGTTTTAAATGCCACCGCACTCGTCCAACGATGTGAGTGGCTTATGCGTTTAGTGAAGGCGATGGATGTCCCAATGCTTGTCAGTGAGCAATATCCTAGAGGCCTTGGGAAAACAGTTGAGTCATTGCAGGTCCTTATGAAAGGCGTTCCCTCGATTGAAAAAGTGCACTTCTCATGCTATCGAGAGCCTAAAAGTATCTCTCTTTGGGAAGATTTGGGGCGAAAACAGGTTGTTCTAGCGGGTATAGAAACTCATGTCTGTGTATTACAAACGGCTATGGACATGCATGCTTTGGGCTTTGATGTGTTTGTAGTTGCCGATGCGGTAAGCAGTCGTCATGAGGTAGACCATCGCTATGGGTTAAAACGGATGAAGCAAGCAGGAATTCAGTTGGTGACGGCTGAAATGGTGTTTTTTGAGTGGGTAGGGCAGGCAGGAACCCCTGAGTTCAAATCTTTAAGCCAAACGTTTTTTGCCTAGGAGGGATGATGGAGTTGGACAATCAATTGGCGTTGGTTACCGGAGGCGCTTCAGGAATAGGTAAGGCTTGTGTTGAGGCACTCAATCGGCGTGGTGTTCGAGTGGTCATTTGGGATAAGCAATTCAGCACCCCTTTGACCGATGCATTTGCTTGTGATGTGAGTTCTGCCTCCGAAGTAGAGCACGCGATGCAAAAAACCCTAGCCAATATCGGGGTGCCACGAATATGCATCCATTGTGCAGGGATTGCACCCGCCAGACGCATGGTCGGAAAAGAAGGGGCCATGCCTTTGGATGATTTTCAACAGGTGATTCAGGTCAATTTGGTGGGCACTTTTAATGTGATGAGAGTGGTCTCAGCAGCGATGACTCAGTTGGAACCCCTTGGGGAGTCCAATGAACGTGGGGTGATCATCACTACGGCGTCAATTGCTGCATTTGAGGGGCAAATAGGTCAAATGGCCTATAGTGCCTCGAAAGGCGGTGTGGTTTCCATGACGCTCCCTGCGGCACGGGAGCTTGCGCAATATGGGATCCGCGTGAATACCATCGCCCCAGGATTATTTGCAACACCTCTCCTGCTCAATATGCCACAAGATGTCCAACAGAGCTTGGCTGGCACCATCCCTTTCCCCAAACGTTTTGGACACCCTGAGGAATTCGCGGCTTTGGCCCTTCATCTCATCGAAAATAGCATGATGAATGGGGAAGTGATTCGATTAGATGGGGCGCTGCGGATGCAGCCAAAATAGGACTTTAGGGCGTGATCCTAAGACCATTTTTTTAATTGTTGTATTATGTTGGGATGATTTGCTTCTTTAAGCAAATCATCCCAAGTATTTGGAGGCTTGCCATTTATTAACATTTTTCTAAATACTGTATATGCATCTATTTTCTTCTCATATGCTCTTTTGGTGTTTTTATCATTCACCCAAGCATAAATAATGATCTTTTTTTCTAAATGATATCTAAAGAATAATCGATATTGTTGAAAAAATTTAACTCGAAACCAATGTTTGTTCTCATGACCTAGTGAACAGACCTTATCTCGCATCCGATCCTTACTGCCTTAGATTATTTCCGATAGGATTTCGATATGTTGGGCCGAAATCATGAATTCTAAGAGTTTTTCGGCTATCCTGTCGCTATGTATTTCATAACTACTGGACTGTAATTCTTCTTTGATCAATTGTATTTGGATCAGTGGTGATTCTAAAGATTGTGTGATGGTCGCTTTCAAATCGGCAATTTGTTGGGCATGCTCTTCATTGGTTGCGGGGTTGTTATCCGTGATCTTGTTCATCAAAAGATCCTCTGAAAGGGGTACAAAGTATATCGGCAGTTTGAAACAAAACTTTAGTTTTTTTTCTGATCTTCTGAATAACTTCCTTCCTTATTACCTTCTCCCAAGACATGGGGAGAAGGTGCCCGCAGGGCGGATGAGGGGATTTCTTGCAAGTTATTTGATGAAGTGGCGCACCTACGTGCTTGAGATGCTCTATGTGACAATTTATCATCCTTTGCTTTCCGTAATATGGATCATCCTCTGTAAAGCGTGTTTGGCATTTTCAATGATCCAGTTTTGATCCATAGTTTGCAGACGACGTCGCGTTCCTGTTAATTCATTGATCATATCTCCAGCACATACGATGTTATAAGGCATGGGTTTACCCAGCCTTAAGAGGTCAAGGAGAGCTACCAGGTGGGGTGGATCATTTCGTGACATCGTTGCACAACCGCACCCTATTCCTTTCTCGCCCCCTGTGTTGGGTGCTTCAGCTAAATTGACAACCTCAATGCCTAGGGGTTTGGCATGCTGCTTGAGGTTGTCAACCATATGATTTTCGGTTCCTATGGCATAGCGTTTGGTTTTTGCCCGGTCATTGATTACAAAATCCCAAATGAAGGCCGTTGATCCTGCATGCTGAGTGGCTCGAATGACGTCATTCCGGCATTCGGGATGTACCACCGTGGTGTAGCCTTGGGCATGCCAATAGTCACACTGACTTGGTTCATAGGTGGTATGAACGGTGCAAAAACTTGAAAATAGAATCAATTCGGCACGGTCAAAAGTGGCTAGGGTTTTTTTGTCCTGAACTTGTAACGAATATTGAGCGCCTGCGGTCCCACCAGGCCAATAGGCTATATTTTTGATACCAAGCCAGTAGGCAACGTTTTCGCCCATGTGAAGATCAGGGATGAAGAGAATCTTCTTCTTTTGAGCTCTGGCCCATTGGAATATTTTTTTAACATTTGAACTGGTACAGACCGCACCTCCTTGAGCGCCGGTCATGGCTTTGACGCGACCGGAAGTATTCATATAGCAGACGGGTATGATGTTTTCAGCACCATATCGCTCATTGAGATCAAGAAAAGCCGGTTCGACCATAAAATCCTTGGCCATTAATTCCATGGTGCAACCTGACTTTGGGTTTGTGATGTAGACGGTCTGTTCTTTATTTGCCAAGATGCTGATGGATTCTGCCATGAAATGGACCGCTGATTCAATGATCACAGATTTTTCTGGGTGGTTGGCTGTCATCAAAGCCAATTGGTAAGAGTCACCGACTTGCCCACCGAATTGTTCAATTAAGCGTACGATATCTCCGCCCATGTAATAATGTGCCAGCAGTAAGAGCTTATCCCCAAAATGTGCTTGAGCTTTTCGAACATAAGGCGTCATCCAAGCCAACACCGTTGTGAGTTTTCGATCGGGCAAGGCCAAGTATTCTTCAGCATAGGGGATGAATTCATTTTGATACCAATCCAAGGGGTAATCGCTTTGACAAATGCTCATGTCATTCGTCATTTTCATAAGAGTTGGTTTGGGTTGGAAAGTGATGGGTGGTTGGAACATGTGACCCTCTATATGAATGGATTTTGTGGCGAAATATGGCGAAAGATACTTTCTCGTGCCGGCGATTTTTTAGAAGGGTAGTCTTCACGGAAATGCCCGCCTCGCGATTCTCTTCTTGACAATGCTGCTCGTACTATCAGTTCAGCGTTGAGAATGATGTTGCGTAACTCGATGAAATCACGGGTGATATAATGATTCCAGTAATATTCTTCGATGATCTGGTGTCGTTTCACTATCAATTGTAAGAGATCTTGTAATCCTGCTTCTGTGCGCACAATCCCTGCGTAGGACGTCATCTCTCCTCTGAGGCTACGCCAGTGCGCATTGATTTGACTCGCACGACGATGATTCACTTCACCAGGTGCGCTCCAGGCGGGAATATTTTCTTGGGATTTCTTATGAGACGAGATGTCTTTGAGTGTGGCGTGAGCAGCGTTGGAGGCCATGACGACGGCTTCAAGAAGAGAGTTACTGGGCAAACGATTGGCGCCATGTAAGCCTGTGAATGCCACCTCGCCTATGGCATATAAACGCTTGAGATCCGTATGACCATCGATATCGGCAAGTACGCCGCCGCATTGATAGTGAGCTGCGGGCACCACAGGGATCATATCTTGGCTCATGTCTATGCCGATGGTTAGCAGTTTGTTATAAATTTGTGGGAAACGTTTTAACAAAAAGGACTTGGGTTGATGCGTGATGTCTAAGTAAACAAAGCTGGCGTGGCTTTGCTCAATTTCACTGAAAATAGCTCGTGAGACGACATCCCGTGAGGCTAATTCTAATTGGTCTGGGGCATATTTGTGCATAAAAGGCTTGTCAGTATCTGCATTTTTCAGAATGGCCCCTTCCCCACGCACAGTCTCGGAAATGAGAAAATTATTGAGCGAGTGGTGATGTAGAAGGGTTGGATGAAATTGATAAAATTCCATGTTACCTACTCGTGCCCCAGCACGATAAGCCATTGCCACGCCGTCCCCGGTGGCCACCATAGGATTCGTAGTGTATCGATAGGTCTTGCCAGCGCCACCTGTGGCAAGGACCACACAATGAGCCAGAAAGGTGTGAATGTGGTGAGTTTCACAATCCAAAACATAGGATCCAAACACCTCGCCTTGAATATCTGTACGATGGGGATGATAGTGCGTGATGAGATTCACAGCGATGTGGTTCTCAAAAAAATAAATTTGTGAGTGGGCACGCGCTGTAAGCAACAGCGTTTCGATGGTGGTCATCCCCGTTTGATCTCCACAATTAAAGATACGTCGGTGGGCATGTCCCCCTTCGCGCGCCAGAGCGTAGTTTCCATCGGGCATTTTATCGAAGTTGACGGGATAGTCTTGGAGTTGTTTGATGGCATTTGGTCCAAGACGAATGATGCATTCAACTGTTGGGGGATGACAAAGTCCATCACCTGCATTGAGAGTGTCTGTGATATGGGATTCAAGAGAATCTTCCTCGGTATATACAGCGGCTATTCCGCCCTGTGCATATCGACTGTTGCATTCGTTGGCCTGAGCTTTGCTTAATAGGGCTATGCGTGTTTTGGGTTGTAACTTCAGTAACTGCATGCAGTAATGAAGTCCCGCAAGGCCTGTGCCGATGACCAGCACATCAAAGGTTTTGGTTTCACCCAGTTGGGATAATGAACTGCTCATGAAAAGGCTTTGACTAATTGTGCTGCAAGTCCTGTGTATCGCTCAGGGGTGAGCAGCATGAGGTGTTTTTTGGCATCATCTGGGATGTCTAAGGATTTGATGAATTGACGAAGCCGTTCACCATCAATTCTTAGTCCACGGGTCAAATCCCTCATTTGCTCATAAGCATGGGGGATATGATATCGACGCATCACGGTTTGAATCGCTTCCGAGAGGATTTCCCAGTTGGCGTCCAGATCATGCTGTAAAGCTTGTTTGTTGATCTGCAATTTGTCATTGCCCTTGACCATTGAAAGATAGGCGATGAGCGAGTAGGCAAAAGCGACGCCGATGTTACGAAGAACGGTGGAGTCAGAGAGATCTCGTTGCATCCGAGATTGGGTTAATTTGTTGGCAAAATGATCAAATAGGGTGTTGGATAGACCGAGATTTCCTTCGGCATTTTCAAAATCGATCGGATTGACTTTATGGGGCATGGTGGACGAACCAACCTCGTCAGCAATGGTTTTTTGCTTGAAGTAGCCAAGAGAAATGTAACTCCAAATGTCTTTGGTGTAATCAAGTAAGATGTTGTTGATGCGAATCATCAAATGTGAGACTTCTGCAATGCCATCATGGGGTTCAATTTGCGTGGTGTAGGCATTGAAAGAGAGGCCTAATCCGGTGACAAAGTGGGCGCAATGTTTTCTCCAATCGATTTCTGGGTAGGCGATAAGATGAGCGTTGTAGTTTCCGACGGCGCCATTGCATTTGGCGCTGATTAAGACTTCCGCCAATTGTTGCATGGGTCTTTTGAGGCGTGCTACAAAATTGATGAGCTCCTTGCCGATGGTCGTTGGGGTCGCGGGCTGCCCGTGGGTTCGGGAAAGCATGGGCACATCGGCATGTAGTTTCCCCAGTAGCGTGATGCTTCCAATGATCTCGGCAAGTGAGGGTTTGATCACTTGGGCAATGGCTTCTTTGATCATCAGAGCATAAGCCAGGTTATTGATGTCTTCTGAGGTGCATGCAAAATGGATAAACCCTGTGACTTTTTTTAAAGTGGGAGATTTTTCTAATTTCTCTTTTAAATAATATTCAACCGCTTTGACATCATGATTGGTTTGTTTCTCAAAGTCTTTGACTTTAAGAGCTTCCTGTTCATCAAAATGGATCAGCAGATCGGTTAAGTAGGCTTGGTCCGTGGGGCTTAATTCTGGAAACTCCAAAATAGCGTCATTGGCCGCCAGTGATTCAAGCCAGCGAATTTCTACCATAAGCCGATAATAGGTGAGTGCGAATTCACTAAAATAGGGGCTTAGTGCCATAGACTTTTGAAGATATCGCCCATCCACAGGGGATATGGCATTTAAAGCAGATAAGGTCATGAGCGGGCCGCTTGAATGAGAAAGTGTATATGATATTAGAATAGTCGGTAGATGTGAATAAATTTGTCTAAAACCCCCAATCTTCTGTAGAATGACTTACCTTTCATGGGTTTGGGGTTCAAATGGCAGTCAGAACACATACGGTTAATCTGAAAAAGCTTGGGATGAGCGATTTAGACCAGGTCGGTGGGAAAAATGCCTCTTTAGGTGAGATGATGCGTCATCTGACGGCCTCTGGGGTTATGGTTCCTGGGGGGTTTGCGACGACTGCAGATTCGTTTCGAGATTTTTTGGCGCAAGATGGATTGGATAAAAACATTTATGCGTTATTAGCGGATTTGGATGTAGAAGATGTCAGTCAATTAGCAGCGGTTGGCCAAAAAATTCGCAACCTGGTTCTGAACACCTCTTTTTCAAGGGTTTTTGAAGACGCTGTTCGTCAATCTTATCTTGAACTTGCACAATCTATTGGACACGATGACTTTAGCGTGGCCGTACGCTCATCGGCAACTGCTGAGGATTTACCTGATGCCTCTTTTGCCGGTCAACAAGAAACCTATCTCAATGTGAAAGGGGTCGAGGCTGTTTTATCGGCGATGAAAAGGGTCTTCGCGTCATTATATAATGATAGAGCCATCACTTATCGCGTTCACCACGGTTTTCATCATCATGATGTGGCGTTATCGGCTGGTGTTCAACAAATGATTCGCAGTGATTTGGCTGTGAGTGGTGTTATGTTCACCTTGGATACAGAATCAGGTTTTGATCAAGTCGTTCTCATCAATTCATCTTATGGTTTGGGTGAAATGGTGGTCCAAGGGGCTGTGAATCCGGATGAGTTTTATGTCCATAAACCGAGTTTGCGTGCGGGGCACTCTGCCATTGTCAGACGGAATTTGGGCACGAAAGCGATTAAAATGATCTATTGTGTAGGGGATACACCAGGACATTTTGTTAAAACCGTCGATGTAGACGTCGTGGACCAGCGGCAGTTTTCGTTAACGCCTTCAGAGGTGGAGCATTTGGCACGGCTTGCGCTTATTATCGAGCAGCATTATGGCAGGCCTATGGACATTGAGTGGGCGAAAGATGGACAAAATGGAGGCATGTTTGTTCTGCAAGCTCGACCTGAAACAGTCAAAAGCCGTGATAACAAACAGATGCTGGAGCGTTATACCTTAAAAGTACCGGGATCTGTGTTGTGTGAGGGTCGTAGTATTGGTCAGCGTATTGGTCAGGGTCGTGTGAAAGTGGTGAAAGACATTTCCGAAATGGATAAGGTCAAAGCAGGTGACGTTTTGGTGTCGGATATGACCGATCCCGATTGGGAACCCGTGATGAAGCGGGCAGGGGCTATTGTCACCAATCGAGGGGGTAGAACTTGTCATGCCGCCATCATTGCTCGAGAGTTAGGCATTCCGGCGGTTGTGGGTTGTGGTGATGCCACAAAGCAATTGAGGGATGGGGATGAAGTGACTGTGAGTTGCGCTGAAGGAGATACCGGGTTTGTATATCAAGGGTTGTTGCCCTTTGAAAGGATTTGTTTGGATGTAGATACCATGCCCGATTTACCTGTCAAGGTTATGTTAAATGTGGGAAATCCTGAGCGTGCTTTTGCTTTCCAGTCGATTCCCAATGCAGGTGTGGGGCTCGCGAGACTAGAGTTTTTAATTTCCAATACGATTGGAATTCATCCCAAAGCACTCATTCAACACGATAAGCTGCTCGATCTGGAGCTAAAGCAATGGATTACTGAGAAAACGGCAGCTTATGCCTCACCTGTTGAGTATTACATCGAGCGTTTGCGAGAGGGGATTGCCACGATTGCTTCTGCTTTCTATCCAAAACCCGTGATTGTTCGGTTGTCTGATTTTAAATCCAATGAATATGCGAATCTCGTTGGCGGTAAGCTGTATGAACCTCATGAAGAAAATCCCATGATTGGTTTCAGAGGCGCTGCTCGTTACGTGTCCCCTGATTTCTCAGACTGTTTTGCCTTGGAGTGTCAAGCGGTGAAGCGTGTGCGTGAAGAGATGGGGTTGACCAACGTCGAGGTGATGATCCCCTTTGTTAGAACCGTGAAGGAGGCGGGCCTTGTGATTGAAGTTCTTAAAACGAATGGGCTTGTCCGTGGGGAGCATGGTTTACGTCTCATCATGATGTGTGAGCTGCCCTCTAATGCATTGTTAGCCCATGCATTTTTAGAGTATTTTGATGGGTTTTCGATAGGTTCGAATGATCTGACACAATTGACGCTTGGATTAGATAGGGACTCAGGCCTGGTTGCTGCCCAATTTGATGAGCGAGATCCGGCGGTGAAAGCGTTGTTGCATATGGCGATTGAGGCGTGTCATCAACACGGAAAATATGTGGGTATTTGCGGTCAAGGGCCATCTGATCATGTGGATTTTGCAGAATGGCTGATGGCCGAGGGGATCGACAGCATATCTCTTAATCCAGACTCAGTGCTTGAAACCTCGTTGTTTTTAGCTAAGCATCTCAGTAAGTCATGATGAACTCACGACAGGTGTTTTGGTGCCTTGTTTTGTTTCCACAGCTGCTGTTTGCGAGTGGTTCTGAGCATATCGATCCGGTGGCTTCTGTTATTTTTTGGGTGACACTCATCTTTTTTTTAGGGGTTGTTGGTCGATATCTTGCTATGCGTCTTGATCAACCTGGGGTTCTTGGCGAGTTGTTGATGGGCGTTTTGGTTGGTAATTTATGTTACTTTTTTGGATTACCTTTGGCGGTGATTTTGCGCGAAGGGACGGCCATATTTCAGATTATGCGCGATCTTTTAGCCAGTGTACCATTGCCTGAGGCTGTGTTTTCTCATGTGCCTTCTCCAATTTATGCGAAGAAATTGATTGCGGCCCTGAGTGGTCCTGATGGCATGGATTTTCTAAAAGTGGCTTATGTGGTTGATGCGTTTTCCCGTTATGGGGTCATTTTTTTGTTGTTTTTGGTAGGGCTAGAAAGTTCTGTAAGCCAAATGCGACAAACGGGGCGAGAGTCACTTTTGGTGGCAGTGATTGGCGTTGTGGGGCCCATCACCTTAGGGTTGTTGGTGAGTTTCGTTTTAATCCCAAGCGCGCCATTCAGTGCGCATCTCTTTGTGGCAGCTACGTTATCTGCCACGAGTGTGGGGATTACGGCTCGAGTCCTAAAAGAAATGAATCAATTGCAAACGCGTGAGGCAAAGACAATTCTTGGGGCGGCTATGATGGATGATGTCCTAGGGTTAATCATCCTTGCGATTGTCACAAGTCTTGTGATCAATGGGATTGTGAGTGTGCTGATGATTGGAAAAATCATCCTGATGGCATTGTCCTTTTTTGCAGGGGCATTGTGGATAGGTCCCTGGGTTTTACGGCATGCGGTCGCTTTTTTTTCGTTTCTAAAACCTTGGGAATCCAAATTATTCACAGCCTTTCTATTTGTCATGTGCCTTTCATGGATTGCGACGCAGGTGCAATTGGCGGCTATCATCGGGGCATTTGCCGCAGGGATTATCATTCACGATGGATTTTTTGATAAATATAAGTCGGTAGGGCGTGAGACGCTCGCCATCAAGGATTTGGTCGCACCCTTGGAGTCCTTACTGGCCCCTCTCTTTTTTGTATTGATTGGGATTCAAGTCAAAATAGAAACTTTTCTGGATTGGCACGTGTTGCTTGTCGCCGCAGGCTTGATAGGTGCGGCCATTCTTGGGAAATTAGTCAGCGGACTTGGGGCGGCACGGGGTGATGACAGACTTTTGATAGGGATTGGCATGTTACCTCGGGGCGAAGTGGGATTGGTTTTTGCATCTCTTGGTAGAACGCTGAATGTGATTTCAGATGATCTTTTTTCAGCGATTATTCTGATGGTTATTGTCACCACCTTGGTAGGACCCATGTGGCTTAAAGCAAGGGTTCAACAGTATGCTGCCTGATTCTTTGATTTTAGATGATGTGACTCGCGCCTTGGTGGAAGATGTAGGAACCGGGGATTTGACCGCAGAGCTTATCCCTGTGGACTTGATGGTTTCGGCGCTGATCATCTCTCGTGAACCCATGTTGGTTTGTGGCCAACGCTGGGTGGATAAAACCTTCAAATCGCTAGATCCTGAAATTAAAATGCATTGGCTTGTGAACGAAGGTGAATGGCTAGAGCGTCCTCAAACCCTATGTCAACTTCAAGGTTTGGCACGTGGCATCATGACTGCTGAGCGAACAGCGCTGAATTTTTTGCAAACCTTATCGGGGACTGCCACACAAACTCACCAGATTGTGCAACGGTTACAGGGCAAACATACCCGCTTGTTAGACACACGAAAAACCATACCAGGTCTACGGATGGCGCAAAAATATGCAGTAGCTTGTGGCGGGGGAACGAATCATCGGATGGGTCTTTATGATGCGTATTTGATTAAGGAAAATCATATCGCGGCTTGTGGTTCCATTACGGCGGCCATTTTAAGGGCAAAACAACAGCTTGATGGTCATTTCATTGAAGTGGAGGTTGAAACCTTGGCAGAATTTCAGGAGGCGCTTTTGGCGAAACCCTCTAGAATCATGCTGGATAATTTCACACTTCCCATGATTCTTGAGGCGGTAGCTCTCAATCAATCCTCTGCTTGCGAATTAGAAGTCTCTGGGGGTATTGATTTGAAGGACATTGAGCGGGTGGCCGCCACAGGTGTTGATTTTGTGTCTGTTGGGGCTATCACCAAATCACTCCGAGCCATCGATCTGAGTTTGTTGATAAAGGATCGCTCATGAGCCCGAGAATCGTCTTGACAGGCGGCGGAACTGCGGGACATGTGACTCCAAACATAGCGCTTATCGAAGTCTTGCAAACGGAAGGGTGGAACATTGATTATGTTGGCTCGGCGGATGGGGTAGAATGCGGGATGATGAAGGCAAAGTCTATCCCGTTTCATGCCGTAAGAAGTGGCAAGCTGCGTCGATATTTGAGTTGGAAAAATTTGTGGGATCCCGTCAATATATTGATAGGCATAGTGCAATCTTTTGTATTGTTGCGACAATTAAAACCTGCCATTGTTTTTTCTAAAGGCGGTTTTGTGGCCTTCCCGGTGGTGGTTGGTGCGTGGTTAAATCGGATCCCGATTGTGGCGCATGAATCAGATCTTACCCCAGGTCTTGCCAATCGGTTGAGTTTCCCTTTTGTGACTCATATTTGTGTGACTTTCGCTGCTGGAAAACAATACTTCAAACGACCCGAAAAAGTGATCATTACCGGCACACCCATACGAGAACAGTTGTTGCATGGGGTTGCAGAAAAAGGGTTAAATGAGTGTGGGTTCAATAGGGATAAGCCTTGTTTGCTCGTAGTAGGTGGCAGCCAAGGTGCCATGGCTATGAATCGGTGTGTACGCCTTCTGTTGGATCCCTTGCTTGAACGGTTTCAAGTCATTCATTTGTGTGGTAGAGGGAAAGTGGATTCAACGCTTATGCAAAAGGTGGGGTATTATCAGAAAGAATATGCAGACGATGAGTTGGGCGATTTGTTTGCTGCAAGTGATCTTGTGATTTCTCGTGCGGGTGCGAATGCGGTTTACGAAATTCTTGCTTTGAAAAAGCCCCATATTCTGATTCCTTTGTCTCTCAAAGTGAGCCGGGGTGATCAGGTACAGAATGCCCGTTTCTTTAAAGATCAGTCTATCAGTGGCGTATTGAGTGAAGAAGACCTGACGCCTGAATCTTTGCTTGCAGAGATTGACTCAGTTTGGTCAAAACGCAAAGAAATAATTCAAAAAATAGAAGCATTGGGTATTCAGTCGGCTACCTTAACGATTGTACAACTTCTAAAGGAGGTGGCTCATGTTTGACGCTTCAAAAACACTTCATTTTGTGGAAGCACAATGGGAACAAGAAATCCTTCCTAGTCTGACAGAGTATATTAAAATCCCAAATAAATCTCCCCATTTTGACGCACAATGGGAAGCGCATGGTCATATGGAACGTGCTGTGGAACATATCGCTCAGTGGTGTCACGCCCACGCACCCTCTGGGATGAGTCTGCAGATTGAGCGAATCCCTGGACGAACTCCTTTGCTATGGATGGATATTCCTGGCGAGAAAGAGGGGACTGTTCTTCTTTATGGACATCTTGACAAACAACCTGAAATGACAGGTTGGGAAGCAGGGTTTGGACCATGGCAACCTGTTTTAAAAGCGGGGCGTTTGTACGGCCGAGGTGCTGCAGATGATGGGTATGCCGCTTATGCGGCTCTCACAGCCATTTGTTCTTTGCAAGATCAAGGGATGTCTCATCCCCGTTGTGTGGTGATCATTGAGGCGTGTGAAGAAAGTGGTAGTTATGATTTGCCTTTCTATATCGATGCTTTGAAGCCACGCTTAGGAACACCCTCCTTGGTGATTTGTTTGGATTCCGGGGCTGGAAATTATGAACAGTTGTGGATGACCACGTCACTTCGGGGCAACCTGGTGGGAAATTTATCGGTAGAACTGCTTCGCGAAGGGGTTCATTCGGGTTCTGCAAGTGGGATTGTGGCTGATGGGTTTCGAGTGGCTAGATCGTTGTTAAGTCGAATTGAGGATGAAGAAACGGGAGAGATTTGTTTGGGAGCCTTGCATGTAGAGATTCCAGAGGGGCGAATTCGAGAGGCGGGCGATTGTGCGAGCATCCTTGGGGATGCCTTGGTTCGTGAACTTCCATTTCATCCAAAGGTGCAACCTATCACGGCCTCGCTTGTGCAGCTGATTCTTAATCGTACATGGCGACCCGCACTGACGGTAACGGGAGCGGATGGAATGCCTGCTATTGCTGATGCCGGCAATGTGATGAGGCCCAAAACCGTTTTGAAATTATCCATGCGGATCCCCCCTACGCTGGATCCCCAAGCCGCGATTGTTGCCTTAGAGCATGCACTAACAGACGCTCCGCCCTATGATGCTAAAGTTTCATTTCAGGAGGAGGGCGCCTCCAAAGGTTGGAATGCCCCAAAACTTGCTGACTGGTTGTCGAAAGCCGTGGATGAAGCCTCTTCGATGTTTTTTAAAAAACCTGCAGCCTATATGGGGGAAGGG
Source organism: Legionellales bacterium (assembly GCA_026399195.1). GTDB lineage: Bacteria > Pseudomonadota > Gammaproteobacteria > Legionellales > Legionellaceae > JAPLRK01. Next base: position 13,220 of record JAPLRK010000071.1, on the reverse strand, counting down.
GGTACCATTCCATTCATGGGAATGTTGGGCGAACAATTTCCGGAGGCACAGTTTGTGATTACTGGCGTTCTAGGTCCTCATTCTAATGCGCATGGTCCTAATGAGTTTTTAGATTTGGAGATGGCAAAAAAGGTAACAGCTTGTGTGTCGTATATTTTATCCTGTACTCTCGATCTTAACAGGAAAGACTGAATGCCAATGTCAATTGTCCTACCGACGCTTATGTTAATCATTTTATTCACAAGAAATTTTTGTACCTCCGTCTTATCAGTTCTTTTTCCTGTCATTATGGATGCCCTTCACGCCACAAAAATTGAGCTTCATCAATCCATAGCCTTTCTAGTTTCAGGTATTTTTATTGCACAAATCTTCACGGTTTATCAAGTCAATACGGCGTCTTCCAGAAACTTGTTTATGCTGTTTTTTTTAAACTTATGTCTTGGAAGTATCATTGGTTTGCATGCAACAAGCATCTATGAACTTTATCTCGGTGAATTCATGCAAGGACTAGGGATAGGGGCTGCTTATCCATTGATTCAGGGGGTGATTCACTTTTATCTCAAGAATAAACTGGGCATACTCCTGAGCACCATTGGTTCCATACCTATCACCATGTTTTTCTTTGCCCCATTGATAGGGGGAGAATTCTATGGTTCCTGGCATGATGTGTTTTACATCGTTTTGGTTTTGGCTTTGATCATGCTGTTTTTAAGTTATTTCATTCCTAAAACATCTTTGCAACCCAAAAGGCGTTCATCCCTTTATCAAACCCTAAAAAACCTATACCAAAAAAAAGAATATCTCTTATGTATATTGGTCTATGCTATCAGCAACGTAGGCTTTTTTATTTTCATAGCATGGTCACCTTTTTTATTGATCAACGGACTACATTTAACCTATCAGCAATATTCGCAAGGCATGATCTTCCCCGTTTCCGCATTAATTATAGGGAGATTAGCCAATCATTTTTTGGAAAATCACCGAGTGATGGCTAGTTATTTGGCAAGTTCACTTCATTTGTTTGCGGGACTATTACTGATTGGATTATTTATATTGAAAATATTCAATGTCTGGGCCATCTATTTGGCCGGATCTTTGTTTTATATGGGATGCGGCATCATAGCCATTCAAACCAGTCTTTTGATTGTGTCCATTGTTGAGGAGAATCTATCCAGTGCCGCCATGGCTACTTGTTATTTTACTGCAAATTTGATCACTGCCATCATCATCTTTTTCATAGCCAATATCACATTGAATGACGGTTTGATTTTAGGACTGGTTTTCACCACGTGCGGCTTGGGTACGCTTTTTCTTTTTCCTAAAAAGATATCGGTTTGACATCTATGGCTTACTATCGCGATCCTTATTTGACCGGATGCAGTTAATTCATAAATTCATCAACGAGTTTTTGGATGTGATCGATACACTCGATGTAGGGATGGTCACTGCCAAACTCATCAAAGTGCCTCTTCAAATAAGACGCGAACACCTGGCTATTCAAATTGCAGGGGATGAGCATACTCATCTGGGCCATAGTGCCCATGGAAAAAAATAGGAACTAAGTTGTCGATCTTTATTCAAAATTAAGGTAAAGTACTCTGCTCAAAAGAACGGGGTTCTGCAAGTATGTTCAGAAAATTAAGAGGAATGTTCTCAAACGATTTGTCGATTGACTTGGGGACTGCTAACACATTGATTTATGTCAGAGATAAGGGCATCGTTTTGAATGAGCCTTCTGTCGTGGCTATTCGAAATGAATCAGGGCAAAAACGTGTTGCTGCTGTGGGTGTTGAAGCTAAACGTATGCTGGGTCGAACCCCTGGTAACATCAACGCCATCAGGCCTATGAAAGATGGCGTGATTGCGGATTTTTTTGTGACTGAAAAAATGTTGCAGTATTTTATCCATAAAGTGCACGAAAATCGTTATTTACGACCCAGCCCTCGCGTATTGGTTTGCGTTCCTTGTGGTTCTACCCAAGTGGAGCGTCGAGCGATTCGTGAATCAGCGATGGGTGCTGGTGCAAGAGAAGTCTTCTTGATAGAAGAACCAATGGCTGCGGCCCTTGGATCAGGCATGCCTGTGGAAGAAGCCAGCGGCTCTATGGTGGTTGATATCGGTGGTGGTACCACTGAGGTGGCTATTATTTCATTGAGTGGTATTGTTTATCATCAATCCGTGCGAATAGGTGGGGATAAATTTGATGATGCGATCGTGTCTTATGTTCGTCGTAACTATGGTACGTTGATTGGCGAAACCACTGCTGAACGTATCAAACATGAAATTGGCTCAGCTTTTCCAAGTCGTGATCTCTTTGAGATTGAAGTACGCGGTAGAAATTTGGCAGAGGGTGTGCCTAGAAGCTTTAAGTTGACCAGTGCCGAAATATTAGAAGCGCTGCAGGAACCTTTGTCAGGTATTGTTGGTGCTGTCCGAGCCGCGCTAGAATTAGCACCACCCGAGCTTGCTGCAGATATTGCTGAGCGAGGTATGGTGCTGACAGGTGGCGGTGCCTTGTTGAAAAACATGGACACGCTGCTGATGGAAGAAACTGGATTACCAGTGCTGGTAGCAGAGGATCCACTGACGTGTGTTGCGCGTGGTGGCGGTAAAGCGTTAGAAACCATGGACTTACGTGGCGGTGATTTCCTTTCAACCGAGTAATAATCAAAATAAGCTTTTTGCTAAAAGTGGACACTCATCTTCTGGATTGGTGTTAGCACTGGTATTGTCTTTTGTGTTTATGTTGGCGGATGCTCATTATCACTCCTTTACCTTAGTTCGAAGTGGCCTTTCATTGCTTGTTTCTCCATTACAATACATGGTGGATTACCCTGTTCGGGTGGTGGGGTGGGTGAGTTCACTTTTTAGCACCAAAAAATCCCTGATCGATGAAAACATGCAATTGCGATATCATCAAATGATTCTCGAGGCGCAATTGCAAAAATTGACGGTTTTAACCCATGAAAATTCGCAGTTAAAAGCGTTGTTATCAGCCTCTGCTTCGGCGCAAATGAATGCCATGGCGGCACAAATTTTAGCAGTAGATACCACCATATCCAGGCAGCTGGTGGTCTTGGACAAAGGGTCTCGAGATGGGGTTCTCGTCGGTTTACCTGTGATGGATGCCAAAGGAGTGGTGGGACAAATCATTGATGTCGGTTTGATGACGAGTACTGTGTTGTTGATTTCTGATTCTAAATCTGCGGTGCCTGTGAGAAACAATCGTACAGGTGAACGAGCCATACTTGTGGGAACCAACAGCATGAGTCGATTGTCTTTGGTGAATTTACCACGAACATCCACGACCATCCGCGGAGATTTGTTGGTTACTTCAGGCCTTGGCCGTCGATATCCCGAGGGATATCCTGTGGGGCGCGTGGAAGAGGTGAGCATGGTGCCGGGTGATGACTTCATCAAAGTGATGGTTACGCCGGTGGCCATGCTGAATCAAAATAGGCTGGTTTTGGTGGTTTGGCCTGAGGAAGGGCATGAAGAAGTCAATGAGCAAATTAAGGAAAGAATGAGTGTGATGGACGAGGCAACATGACGTCATCACCCTTTCGATTGCTCATTGCGTTGTTGCTTGCGATGGTTTTGACCATTGTCCCACTGTCTCCGTTGATCATGGGGCTTCGGCCGCCATGGATCTTGATGCTGATTCTTTATCTGCAGTTTTTTATGCCCAACTACTTTAACATCACCTTGGTCTTTGTGTTAGGTCTATGTATTGACGTGTTGCTTTCGACTGTGATTGGGGAGCATGCATTCGCCTTATTGATGAGTGTTTGGATAGCCCGCGGCTGCGCTCGGCGTTTCCACTTTTTTTCAATTGTTCAGCAAATGGTGTTGGTTTTATTTTTTTGTACGGTCTATCTCGGCATTCTTTATGTGATTGATGCTTTTTTGGGAAACCAGACCAACATAGGACTGGTATTTGCAACGGCTTTGCTCAGTATGATGTTTTGGCCTTGGGTCCAGTGGATTTTGGAGCGGGGGATACTGACCATAAAACCAGGATCGAAGTTTTCAGACTATTAAGGATCGGGAGATGAACGATAGAAAATATAGAACATTAGGATCTCTTCTGATGTTGGGTATCCTCTGTCTGATGCTGCCTGCCTGTATTGATTTGGCGGTAAATCGTGGGCAAAACAAGCATGGTGTTTTGAGTACCCAGTTTGTGGATGGAGAGGTTTATACCATGCGCGGTGGGTTAGGGGGCATCTTTAGTAAGGGGATGAATCGATTAGAAGATCTCCTTTATAATGATTACAAAATCCACTCATTGAGTACTGTGTGGTTTAGAGCGAATGCGCTGAGTGCCAGCATTATCAAACAATATCGCTCCCATGTTTTACGCGAACCCATTATTTTGGTGGGTCATTCCTTAGGCGGGAATGATCAAATCAAAGTGGCGAGAGATCTGTATCGAGCGCATATCCCCGTAGCGCTCCTGATCTCCATCGATCCCGTGTCGCCTCTGACGGTTCCGCCTAATGTTTTGCATGTGGTCAATATCTATAAACCTTCGCATCTGCCTTTGTTCAGTGGTCTGATGGTGAAGGCGATGGATCCCGAAAAGACCCTTGTTGAAAATATCAATGTGTATGACATCAAGGGGATTGATGTGAATCACTTTAATATCACGGGCAATGCTGAAATTCAGAAAATAATGCTAGATAAAATATTGCAAACTTTTTCATCTACGCGAGCAAGGAGAGCACGTGATTCTTAAAAAAATCAAGGCAAAACAAGGTGAGTGGATATGACAGTGCAGAATGAGGTCGATGAATCTCCTAAAATAGCCATTATTGGGGCTGGTCCTTGCGGCCTCACCGCGGCCAAAAATATGCTCCAACAGGGGCTGACTCGAATTACCGTTTTTGAGAGAAACAGCCATTTGGGGGGCAATTGGATTTATGGTGAGCACAATGAGCACTCTAGTGTTTATGAAACAACACACCTGATAAGCTCTAATCATATGTCCAAATACGAAGACTACCCTATGCCTGCGGGTTATCCTGATTATCCTTCACATCGCGAAATGTTAACCTACTTTAATGGGTATGCTGATCATTTTGGATTGAGAGAGGTGATTCGGTTCAACACGAAGGTGATTGAGGTGACCCGCGCTGACAATCAGCAGTGGCATGTGGTTTATTCTGATGAGAGGGGTCAGTTTGATGACTATTTTGATGAGCTCTTGGTCGCCAATGGACATCATTGGGATCCTCTCCTGCCCTCTTATCCAGGGGAGTTCAATGGGATCCAATTGCATTCTCATGACTATAAAAAATCCGCCCCATTTCAAGATCAACGTGTTTTGGTGGTGGGCGGAGGCAATTCAGGCTGTGATATTGCCGTTGAGGTTTCTCGAGTGGCCGCTAAGACCTGGATAAGTCTTCGAAGTGGGCAGCATGTGTTTCCTAAATTTATTTTTGGCAAAGCAACAGATATTGCTTTTTCAAAAATCAATTGGCTGCCAAACTGGTGTAAACAACGTCTAATTGCTGCTGTTATTGGGTTGGTTCAAGGCAAATATTCGAAATATAGATTAAAAAAGCCTCTTGGGAAACCTTTGGAAGTACATCCTACGGTTAATTCTGAGTTACTATATTTCATCAGGCATGGTAAGATTTTTCCGAGAGATGCCATTGAAAGGTTTGAGGGCGATGTGGTTCATTTCGTAGATGGTCGACAAGAAGCCTTTGATACCATCATCTATGCCACAGGGTATCAAATCAGTTTTCCTTTTTTCAAGCCCGATTTGATTGATTTTAGTCAATGTTCGCACATTCCTTTGTATCGAAAAATGATTCATCCCGAGTTTCCTCATTTGTTTTTCATCGGATTGTTTCAACCTCAAGGGAGTATTTGGCCCCTTGCTGATCATCAGGCGAAGATTGCAGCTGGCATCATCCGTGGGACTTTAAAAAGACCAAAGGCCCTCTTGGAAAAGATAGCCAAAGAAACGAGGCGGACACGTAAGCATTATCGGGCCAGTTCTCGACATGCCTTAGAAGTTGATTATCAAACGTTTCGAAAACAACTCTTGAAAGAGTTGAAACATTCACAATAGCCGGAGACCGTCATGACATTAGAGCACATTAAACTACCGACCGAGGGAATTGCTATCAAAGTACGCCCTGATTTAAGCCTAGATGTACCTGATGTTCCCATTATTCCTTTTATCGAGGGAGATGGTATTGGGGTAGACGTCACGCCGGTGATGATAGATGTGGTGAATGCTGCTGTTAAAAAAGCCTATGAAGGAACGAAGAAAATTGCTTGGATGGAGATATTTGCAGGCGAGAAAGCCACGCAAGTCTATGGCGCATCTCAATGGTTGCCTAAAGAAACGCTAGATGTGATGAGGGAATTTGTGGTCTCTATCAAGGGCCCTTTAACCACGCCGGTCGGTGGAGGTATTCGCTCATTGAATGTTGCCATCCGTCAAGAGCTGGATTTGTATACCTGCCTGCGACCCATTCGCTATTTTAAAGGCACGCCAAGCCCGCTTAAAGAACCATGGAAAACCAACATGGTTATTTTTCGAGAAAATTCAGAAGATATCTATGCGGGAATCGAATGGCAAGCTGACAGTGAAGCGGCAAAAAAGTTGATTGAATTTTTACGTCATGAGATGGGGGTCACAAAAATTCGATTTCCAAATCATTGCGGTATTGGTATCAAACCTGTTTCAAAAGAAGGGACCTCTCGCTTGGTCAAAGCGGCCATTCAATATGCCATTGATAATGCTCGCGATTCAGTGACCTTGGTCCATAAAGGCAACATCATGAAGTTTACTGAGGGCGCTTTCAAGGACTGGGGCTATCAAGTGGCCCGAGAGGACTTCGGAGCAACGCTTTACGAAGAAGGTCCTTGGATGCAATTGCGAAACCCAAAAACAGGACAAATGATCATCATCAAGGATGTGATTGCAGATGCCTTTTTACAGCAAATTCTACTCAGGCCTGAAGATTATAGCGTGATAGCAACGCTTAACTTGAACGGCGATTTTATTTCTGATGCTCTAGCGGCTCAAGTGGGTGGCATTGGGATAGCCCCAGGCGCTAATCTCGGAGACAAAGTCTCGGTATTTGAGGCCACTCATGGCACGGCTCCTCGATATGCAGGACAGGATAAGGTAAATCCTGGTTCGTTAATATTATCGGCAGAAATGATGCTTCGCTATTTAGGTTGGACTGCAGCTGCCGATATGATCATCAAAGGCATTGAACAAGCCATTGAAGCCAAAACCGTGACCTACGATTTTGAGCGTTTGATGGAAGGGGCCACTCGCCTCAGTTGTTCAGGCTTTGGGGAAGCTGTCATTAAAAACATGTAGATTAGGGGAGGCCCTGTAAAAAAAAAGAAGAAGCTGCTGATCAAAATCACAAAAGCAGGTATTTATGCAAGATTCATTGATTTTTACTGGCTAAAAGTGATTTCAGAGGCTATAAAAAGAGTATAGGGTATATGAAAATGAGTGATCGTTATTTAGCAGAAATAATAGAACGAAAAACAGCAGAAGCGAAACCCCTGCTGAAAGAGCCTAGACGGTTCAAAGTTATTTTGCAAAATGATGATTATACGCCGATGGCTTTTGTGGTGGAGATATTGAAGTATTTTTTCCACTTAACACCTGAAAGTGCCACGCAGGTGATGCTTCAGGTTCATTATCAGGGCCGCGGGGTGTGTGGGACATTCACACGTGATATAGCAGAGACCAAAGTTGTCCTGGTGAATGAATATGCCAGGACTAACCAACATCCATTGCTGTGCAGCATGGAGCCAGAGTAACGGCACGACGCTGCGGGATAGGGGGGTTGATCATGTTGAATAAAGAACTTGAATTTACTTTAAATTTAGCTTTTAAAGAAGCTAAGGAAAAACGTCATGAGTTTATGACGGTTGAGCATTTGTTGTTGTCTTTACTGGATAATCCCGCTGCAGGCCATGTGCTGAAAGCCTGTGACGCTAATGTTGATGTGCTCAGACGAGACTTGGCTGAATTCATCGATGAGACGACGCCTAGAATTCCTGATGATGAGTTGGACCGAGAAACGCAACCTACTCTTGGGTTTCAACGCGTGTTACAACGAGCTGTGTTTCATGTGCAATCGGCAGGAAAAACAGAGGTCAGTGGCGCAAATGTCTTAGCGGCCATTTTCAGTGAACAAGAAAGTCAAGCCGTCTATTTCCTACGCCGTGAAAACATCACCCGTCTTGATATCATCAATTACATCTCCCACGGGATCAGCAAATATCAAAGCAATGACATGAGCGAGGGGATGCACCCGTCCCTAGATGAGGAGATGATGGGTCATGAAAGCAGTGAGTCTCCTCTAGATAGTTATTGTATGAACCTCAACAAGCGCGCAAGAATGGGGAAAATCGATCCT
>JAPLRK010000071.1:0-4788 GCA_026399195.1 Legionellales bacterium | reverse complement strand
TCGATCCTCTGATTGGTCGCCACGAGGAAATTCAGCGTACGGTACAGGTGTTGTGTCGACGACGTAAAAATAATCCCTTGCTTGTTGGTGAGGCGGGTGTTGGGAAAACAGCAATTGCCGAAGGGTTGGCTCGACGAATCGTTGATAAAGAAGTACCTGAGGCGATCAGTAAATGTGTGGTCTATTCCCTTGACTTAGGATCACTGTTGGCAGGTACCAAATATCGAGGAGATTTTGAAAAACGTTTGAAGGCTGTACTGAAGCAGCTCAAAGAGCAAGATGGTGGCATACTGTTCATTGATGAAATTCACACGATCATTGGTGCGGGTGCTGCTTCTGGTGGGGTTATGGATGCCTCAAATCTTATCAAGCCATTGCTGGCGAATGGTGAATTAAAATGTATTGGTTCAACCACCTACCAAGAGTATCGTGGCATTTTTGAGAAAGACAGGGCGTTGGCCAGACGATTTCAAAAAATTGATATTACCGAACCCAGTGTCGATGAGACTTTTGAAATCTTAAAGGGGTTGAAGGGACGTCTTGAAGAGCACCATGGGGTTAAATTCTCCATTTCATCCTTAAAGGCCGCAGCAGAATTGTCCGCTAAATACATCAATGACAGATTTTTGCCTGATAAAGCCATTGATGTCGTGGATGAAGCAGGGGCTTATCAAAATTTATTGGCGGTTCATAAACGTAAAAAAATCATCAGTGTTTCTGAAATTGGGCATGTGGTCGCAAAGATTGCGAGGATCCCTGTGAAGAAAGTATCTGCGCGAGATAAGGACACTTTGCGTAATCTTGAGCGTGATCTTAAGTTGCTGATTTATGGCCAAGATCCGGCGATCAAAGTCTTGGCCTCAGCCATCAAACTGGCGCGATCAGGTTTGAGAGAAACTGAGAAACCAGTGGGTTGCTTTATGTTTGCAGGTCCCACAGGGGTCGGGAAAACCGAGGTCACGAGGCAATTGGCGAACGTTTTGGGGATCCCTTTGCTGCGTTTTGACATGTCTGAATATATGGAGAAACATACCGTATCTCGCCTCATTGGAGCACCTCCAGGCTATGTTGGATATGACCAAGGCGGGTTGCTGACCGAGGCTGTGAATAAAAGCCCTCATTCCGTGGTCTTATTGGATGAAATCGAGAAAGCCCACGGTGATGTTTTTAATTTGCTGCTACAAATCATGGATCATGGCACATTAACGGATACCAATGGTCGTCAAGCTGATTTTCGACATGTGATTTTGGTGATGACAAGTAATGCCGGGGCCTCTGAGATCAGCCGAAATTCTATAGGATTTTCATTTCAAGACAACAGTAGTGATGGTTTAGACGTTATCAAAAGGCAATTTAGCCCAGAATTTAGAAACCGTTTGGATGCTATCATTAATTTTTCTCCACTTGATGTTCAAACCATAGGCTTGATTGTTGATAAATTCATCATGGAACTTGAAGAGTTATTGCTCAATAAAGGCGTCACCTTCAAGGTTGAACAAGATGCTAGACAATGGCTCATAGAACATGGTTATGAAAAGGCCATGGGAGCACGCCCCATGGCACGTTTGATACAGGAACACATCAAAAAACCACTTGCGGAAGAGTTGCTCTTTGGAAAGCTTGCCAATGGAGGCCACGTCACTTTAAACATGAACGATGGAAAGTTGTATTTTGATAGTCAAGAAAATCGAGAAGGCGTTTGCTGAAATCTCTTACATTTTAAGGCTAATTTGGTTAGAATTGGGCCTCTGTTCTTATCAGTGATTGGTGGCATGTTAAGTGTTGTAGTGATTGCAAAAAATGAAGAGGCCAATATCCGCCGTTGTCTTGAATCTGTGTTGTGGGCTGATGAGATCATTGTTCTTGATTCAGGAAGCCGTGATCATACGGTAAACATCGCTAAAGAATATACGGATAAGGTTTATACATCAGATGCTTCAGAATGGCGTGGTTTTGGTGTTCAAAAACAGCGAGCGCTGTCTTATGCCACATCAAGTTGGATATTAAATCTGGATGCGGATGAGTTTGTGGATGAGCGCTTAAAACAGGCATTGATACGCGCTACGACGGTTGATGAAGCAGATGCCTATCGTATTGCCATTCGGATGTATTTTTATGGTAAAACGTTGCGTTATTCCTCTAGCCCTAAGCGTCATATCCGGTTGTTCAAACGAGAGGGTGCTTCCTATAGTCATGATATCGTTCATGAAAAAATCATTTTGCCAAAGGCTGCTCGCATACGCCAATTACAAGAGCCCATCATGCATCACTCTTTTCAAGATATCAGCCATGTGCTTTATAAAATGAATCGTTATTCTTCGTATAGTGCAAAAATTCGGATCAGTGAAAAAAGAACTGCAAGTCTGTTAAAGACACTCATCGGCACGGGATGGATGTTTTTTCGATGTTTTTTTGTGCAGCGTGGATTTCTAGACGGTAGAGAGGGTTTCTTGCTCGCTTTTTTCAGTGCTCAGGGAACATTCTATCGAGGGGTGAAACAACTCTATCCAGATCACCCTGAAGAGACATATGATGGGAACTAATTTGCATGAATAAGCTATTCGATTTAGCATCCCCACGCAGGCAGTCCCAACTCCAATTTGTTGCAAGTACGTTTTTAGTTGCATCCTTATTTGCAGTCCCATTAAGTGAATCTTTTAAAGCGATTTGTTTGGGATTGGCTCTTTTTTGCATGGTGTTAACCACCAGCAGTCGCCGTGATTTGGGTGCGCTGCTTGTCAAACCCTGGTGTCAAGCCACGATTTTATTATTTGCTGTGGTTTTGCTCTCCTGTTTTTGGAGCCCTGCCACGCTTCATCAAAAAACAGCTGTTGTGAATAAATACAGTAAATGTCTCCTGCTTCCTTTTTTAGTGGTGGGGTTTCGCGACCCAAAAGTGCGTCGTTTTGGGTTGTACGCCTATTTGTTGGCCATGTTCATCACCTGTGTGATGTCCATGCTCAAAGCATCAGGAACCCTCGATTTTAATGGGGAGGATCCAGGGAAGGTCGTTCATAATCACATCATGACGGGATTTATGATGTCTTTTGCGGCCTATCTCTCGGCATGGCTAACGATTCGTCAGAAGGGGATTGAGCGGATTTTAATGACGATTCTTTTCTTGTTGTTCACCTACCAACTCTTTTTCATCAATACAGGACGGACAGGATATCTCATTGATGCGATATTGATGTTTTTGTTAATGCTGCAATTTTTGTCATGGCGTTGGGTTGTGATGGGTGGGATGTTGGGCCTGGTCTTGTTGGGCGGGATCTATCACCAGAGTAACACCATGAAACAGGCTGTAAAAATGGCAGTAGACGACTTGAAGGGGTATCGAGAAGGGGATCTAAACACCTCACTGGGCTATCGTTTACAATTCCACACCTTTTCAAAAGAACTGTTTTTAAGGCACCCTTGGATTGGCAATGGTTCAGGGAGTTATACCTATTATTTTAGAAAAGAAGATCCTGTACCCGCATGGCAAGTCCCGCCGCTTGTTTCTGTTCCTAAAAAAATGGTTGAACCTCATAGTCAATATTGGTTGGTTGCGGCTGAGACTGGGATCTTGGGGCTTACGGCTTTGTTTGTTTTTTTTGGCAGCCTACTCTACGCGGGATTACAATTACCGGTGATGCGTTCCGTTGCTATCGCGTTGATATTGTCGTTTATGGTTGGAAATTTATCCGATTCCCTACTGTATTATTCAGGCACAGGTACTTTCTTTTTGTTGTTCATGGCCATGTGTTTGGGCGAGGGGCGATCCTTACCAGATAGACACAGATTCCACGGGAACCTGTAGACTACACACTTCAGAGACACTACCACTATTGCAGATCACCAAACCTAATTCATTCACGACCATGACCCCACCTTGCCAAAGACAACAACCATGAACCCGCTGTAGGTCCATTACGGCATGACGTGTGCAGTAGCAATCCGAATAATATCCATTACTGCAAACATATCTTCCAACGGAGGAATCGCAATATTGAACGCCACCCATCCCTGCGCAACAAGCAGGGCAAGCACTGTATGCCTGCTGTACCCATAGCCCACACATAAGAGCAACGGCTTGAAAAACACGACGGTAAGTAAACATGATCATTCCATTAGATGATATAGATTTAGCATAGCATATCCCTGGGAAAACGTAAGGATCGCGCCCTGAAATCACAGGGCCACCTCATGAAAGCTAAAAACCTCCTCCTTTCTGGTTGGTGATATATTGCTCGTAACTCCATAATAAATTTTTAAAAAGAGACTTTTGTCTTTTGGGCATTTAAACCGTTGGTCTAACCCCATGATTTATCCTGTCCGAATCATAAGAAGAGTTCAACTGATTCAGCATGTCTGCATATTGCTGAGAAACCAGTTTTAATTGTTTGGGTGAATTACCAAGCTGTTCTAACAGCATGGTCCTATATGAATGCGGATGGGTATTGCCTTGGGTTTTGTCCTGTAGAAATGTTATCAATTTGGTTTTTACCTCGTCGATAGAGGCTAATGTTAAAATGCTATTAAGGAATTCTTCAGCCCTTCGGCGCCCTGTTGCTCCATGCCGATGAAAGAATGAGAAAGGGACGCTTTTATTATAATTAATGTAGACCACAGTGACATCATTAACCTTTTGCTTCAATGCTGAGAGCTCGTCTGCGGTTTTTTTGGCTGCTGCCTCATCTGCGGCTTTTTTGGCTGCTGCCTCAGCTGTGGCTCTTTTGGCTGCTGCCTCAGCTGCGGTTTTTTTGGCTGCTGCCTCATCTGCGGCTTTTTTGGCTTCTGCCTCAG
>JAPLRK010000002.1 GCA_026399195.1 Legionellales bacterium | reverse complement strand
TTTTGATACAACAGGACAGGATATGAAAGAATATATTAGTGCATTATCAATAGATAGGCTTACAAGCTACGAAATATTATGTCCAAGTAAAGTGGATACGGATATTATAGGTGCTTATCATTGGAATTTATTGATAAGCCAAACATTATATCCCTTTATTCATTCCATAGAAATTGCATTACGTAATTCTATCCATCACGCGGCGACCAAGAAATTTGAAACTGAATTTTGGTTTGAGGTTGTTGTAACTGATGGTAAGTCAAAATCTATTCTTGAGGATACCAAAAACGATTTATATCGTAGATTTGGGCAAGTATCAGCATCAGACATTGTTGCAGCATTAACGTTTGGGTTTTGGACAAATTTAATAAAACAAAAAACATATACTGATCAATTTAATCCAAATCGATTATGGCCTGACTTAATTCCTTCGGTTTTTCCCCATTATGCAAGAGGACATGATGATAGAAAAAATATTTCTAAGCGACTTGAGGAAATAAGGCTGATTAGAAATCGCTTGTTCCATCATGAACCTATCTGGAAATTCAAAAATGCTCAATCATCGCAAGAGTGTATTGCTGAACTACGTCGAAAGTTCAATGACATATTCAAAGCAATTGGCTGGATATCAAAGTACAAACGAAATTGTTTAAGAGAGTTTGGTTTTGTTGAATCGTTTAAAAACAATTGCACGCTTGAAATTTTGGAGAGCTATAAGGCGAAGGGTGCTGAAATATTACAACACACGCAGATTAATATATGAAAGCAAAAATCAATAACACGCTCATTAAAAAACTGCTTCCTGAAGACAAAGAATACGAAGTCCATGATCTTGACATAAAAGGATTCATGATAAGAGTCTTTCCATCAGGAACCATGCGTTACGTATGCCAGTACAAAAGAGGCAAAAAAATTAATCTTGGGACAGTTGGCGTTATAACAGCGGCCCAAGCTCGTGAAAAAGCCATTGAAGTGCTGGGTAACGTCAGTAAAGGTATTGAGCCAACCGCACAGAAAGGGATAAATAAGCCTAAAACACTGCAAGAATTTATCGAGAGTGATTATAAGCCATGGGTTTTATCAACGCATAAACGAGGCCAAGAAACGCTTGCAGGGCTTACTCGATGTTATAAAACGTTTTTTTCAAAACCGTTGGGTGAAATTACGCCTGCTCTAATAGAACAATGGCGCGTTAAACGTCTTAATGAAGGCACTGCGCAGGCAACCTTGAATCGTAATATAACCATGCTGAAATCATTGATGACCAAGGCAACTGAATGGGGCTTTTTAAAGGAAAATGCGCTTAGTAAGTTAAAACCCTTTAAAATCGATTGTTCACCTAAAATTCGATACCTGTCAGTGGAAGAGGAAACACGTTTACGCGATGCATTATTAGAACGAGATCATCTGTTACGACAAGAAAGAAAAAATGGAAATCTTTGGAGAGAGAAGCGGGGTTATGAATTATTACCCGAGCTCTCAAAAGACGATGCCTGTGATTATTTAATACCAATGGTGTTACTGTCGATTAATACCGGATTACGACGAGGCGAATTATTTCATTTGACTTGGGACATGGTGAGTTTATCTGAAGGCTCTTTGATTTTGTCCGGGGAAATTACAAAGAACAAACATTCTCGTTTTATTCCGCTCAATGATGAAGCATATAGGGTTTTGGATCAGCTGTATAAAAAGGCAGGGATCAAGGAAGGACTGGTTTTTCCGAGTAAAAATAATCAACCGTTTAATCATGTGAAACGTTCATGGGGATCGCTATTGAAAAAAGCTAACATTACCCATTTTCGATGGCATGATTTACGGCATCATTTTGCTAGTAAATTGGTGATGGCGGGCGTTGATCTTAATACCGTTAGGGAGTTATTGGGGCATTCAGATATTGCTATGACCCTGAGATATGCGCATTTGGCACCTGAGCATAAAGTGAACGCGGTTAGAAAAATAGATTGGTCAACGCAGGGCTCTGTATCATGTTGAGTGTCATTCAGTTAGTAACTCATGCAGATGTACTTGTTGATGGGGCAGTTATCGGCTCTATTCAAAAAGGTATTATGGCATTAGTTGGCATTGAGAAAACGGATACGATAAAAGAGGCTGAGAAATTATTTAATAAGATAATAAATTATCGGATATTTCCAGATGCTCATGGGAAAATGAATCTTAGTTTGAAAGACATACAGGGCGGACTGTTGCTTGTTCCACAATTTACGTTAGTAGCTGTAACAGATAAAGGTACGCGCCCTGGCTTTTCAACGGGCATGCTACCACAAGAAGGAAAGCAGCTATTTAAATATTTGGTAGAGCATGCCAAAAAGCAGCACGATGTATCGATAGCCAGTGGCTGTTTTGGTGCTTATATGCAAGTTAGTTTATGTAACGATGGTCCTGTGACGTTTATACTTAAAGTGTAGAGGGAAGTGTTTTATGCATCCAGAGATTGAAACTGATCGACTTATTTTACGTCCACCTCAATTGGGTGATGAAAAGCCATTAAATGAGGCAATTAATCGTTCATTATCGGTATTACAGCGATGGATGCCTTGGGCAGTAGATCCAAGTTTTGAGCCTACCATGCGCTTTGTCAAAGAGGGGATAGCGAGCTGGTCAAATGAGCAGGCCAAAGATTTTCCGATAGTGGTTTTTCATAAAGCATCTCGTAAAATCATTGGTGCCAGTGGTTTTAATGAACGGAGTAATCCCCTGGTGCCCATGTATGAAATTGGTTATTGGTTGGATACCCAATACACGGGTTTAGGTTTGGCTACAGAAACAGTAGGTGCACTGACAAAGTTTGCCTTTGAATCATTTAATGCAGTAAGAGTGCAAGTGGTGATGCAGGCGGACAACAATGCGAGTAAACGTGTTGCTGAAAAATGTGGCTTTGCTCTTGAGGCGACATTAAAAAAATACCGTGTGGATTGCTTATCTGGAAAGCCCGCTGATGATTGTATTTTCGTGCGTTTTAACTCAGTGGGACTTTAAAATTGTGATTGTTTCTGGTGAGTTATGATTTTAAAATGCGTACAAGTTAGCAACCATGATTTGGATAAAATCAATTTATTAATGCGCCGTTCTAAAGCTTATTGGGGATACGACGAAGCGTTTATGGGTAAATTCATGCAGCTTTTTCAAATGACGGCAGACTATCTTGAAAAAAATACAGTAAAACTTTTTTGTGTCTTGGAGGATGATCAATGTGATAAGCCGATAGGTTTTTATAGTTTTAGTGAGAACATGAAAGAGCCAGAACTTGATAACTTTTTTATCGACCCTGAGTATATTGGTAAAGGGTTCGGCAAAAAAGTGTGGTCTATCTTGATAGAGGATTTCAAATCGCAAGGGGTGAGCAAATTTATGTTATGGAGTGATCCTGGCGCTGAAGTATTCTACAAAAAAATGGGGTGTGTCAAAATCGGTGTTAAAAAATCCCCCATGATGCCAGACAGATACCCCGTTATTTTTGAATATACAATTTAATAAGATTTAATATATAAAATTGATTACCAAGCTATCACTTCACCATCAAAACGATGGAGTATATCGGCGTGACTTTTAGAAAATTGTTTTTCGGACTGTTCAAGCATTCCTGCAACACTGGTTTGAACATCAATCAGCGCATCAGGACCACCCATCGCTGTTTTTACCCATCCTGGGTGAATGAGCATGACATTAATTCCTTTATCTTTTGCATCGATAGCAAAGCTGCGCATGACACAATTAAGAGCGGCTTTACTGGCACGATAAGCATAAGAGCGGCCAGAGTTGTTATCTGAAATACTTCCCATGCGTGAACTAACTACTAAAATACTTTTTTCTTCACTGGATTGAAGATTGGGGAGCAGGGCATCACTTAATTTCACAACACTAATACAATTGATATTGAACACGTTAATGAAGTTTTCTCTGTTAATATTACCAACGGTTACACCTTGTTCGCCACTAGTGCCAGCATTATTCACCAGCAAATCAATGGGTCTGTTATGAAGCCGTTGCTTCAGGGATGTGATGTCGTTGTCATTAGTTACATCTAATTGGATCATTTCATCAGCTAAGTCATGAAGTTCATTTGCTTGCTCTGGATTACGGCAGCATCCAATAATGAAATATCCTTTATCTTTTAACTGACGGGCAAACTCTAGACCAATACCTCTATTGGCACCTGTAATGAGCGCAGTTCTCATATGTTCTTCTCGTCAGGTTTTTTAAACTTCCACCGATGCCAAATAATGGGTGTCGCGGCTAATATATGTTTTGCAAAGACAACAGGTTCTTCCATTTCGGTTTGAGGATTCAAACATACTAAAGCATATCCATTTTTACGCCTTATTAGGCGACGAAAAAAAGTACCTTCGCTAGTTTCTATAATGCAATCATGCCCAATGCATTCATTTATTTTTTGCGGAATGATGTATTGGGTCCCACCAACAAAATCGCCTTGGGAATATCGTGGCTCCATGGTGTCATCAGAAACCATAATGACAATCGCATTTGGATTATGCGTTTTAAAAAAATCAATTTCTTTTTGAATGGTATTTTCTTTATCCAATAAAGGTGCAATATCTTTATCAAGCGGAGGGTAGGGCGTAAATTCTGATTCTAACAGAGCAGGGCTTTTGCCTAAACCTTCCAAGAGCCACTGCATTGAACAATTGACCCCGGTACTGTGAAATATTTCTACTAATTTTGAGGCTGCTTTATCAGTCAATGGGTTTCTGCCTAACTCCCATGATTGAAGGGTATGCATGCTAACCCCAAATTTATCTTCTAAATCTTTGCGCGAGAGACCTGCTAGCGTTCGTGTCATTTTAATACGACGCCCAGCATTTATTTTTTGGTCACCATTATTTATTTCCATCATAAACGTAATAAGCCCTTTTAATTAATACGTATCTTGGGTATATTGTAACGCAATATACGTGTTACAGGTATAAATTTCTCAATGCACGTAGCACGTACCATTATGGCACATGGAGGAACGAGATGTCTCGAACCAGCTGTATCTCTCATCCAGAGGGTGAAAGATTAATTTTAATTCGCAAATGGCAATTAGAAGCGTGTAGCAAAGATGCGTGCGCAGCTGCTTTATTAAATCTATTTGAGTATTGGCACAATATCAAGCTTGAACAGAAGTATCAAGCCAAAGGGTATAACGATGTAGCTGCTAGGCATGGTGAAAATAGTACTCAAATTGAAACATTATTGCAATGGCATAAATCAGAACAATTGGAGGCATCTTTATTAAATATTTTCAATAAAAGACGTATTCAGGCTGCGATTGAATTATTAGAAAATTTAAAATTCATTTCGGTGCATCGTAACCCGAATCCACGTTATGCGTTTGATAAAACCAGGCATTTTTTATTTCACCCAGATGAAGTTAGGTCATGGTTGAAGGTGTATTCATCAAAAAGTAAGGAATTGCATTTAGAGCCAAAACTCGTTTTGGAGCAGTTATTGATTGATGAAAATACAGTAACGAAAAATGATCTATCGATGGTTCAACATGAGTTTATCGATGGTGACAATTTGCACCTATCGATAGAAGCAAATTGTGCCTACGGTGATTGCAAAGATGATCAATCGTCAGCGCAAATTGATCCTACCATGGGGGTAAATTTACCCCAGCAATATACAAAGAATACATACCAAGATGACTTACATAAATTACCAAACAAAACACACACAACGGTGTGTAGGAATGAAATATTTTCATCCCTAGTTTTTGGCCTTTTTTGGAACAAATGGGTGGCTGTTACCAATAAACCGTTGAACAAAAGAAAATCTTTTGAACTTTTCTCAAGCCTAGTCGAGGACGAAAGTTCTTCCTTGTTGAGCCAAATGTTAGATGCCTTGGATATGCAAGTGAAAGAAAAGGAACTTCGCCAGAAATTTAATTTGTTTATTCCACAGTGGCCCAATCCTTCGAGCTGGCTGAAAGAGGCACGTTGGGAGGATGAAGTTTGTTTGGATGAAGCATTTTATAAGGCTGAGCAATTAAGAAGTCATTCTGGTGCCGCGCAACAGACACAAATTATTAAACAACAAAGAGAGGAGTATCTCGATGGCCATTACCAATCTCGTCTTGTTAGAAGCCAAGATGAAAAACCAATCAGTATTGCCAATAGACAGGATGCCATCCGGCAGTTTGATGAAGAGTTTAGAAATAGGAAAGGCCAACGGTAATGAGCAGTTATCTGAGTTAGAGCTAATGAATTTAACTGAATGGCTGATTTTTAAAATTAAAATCATTTATGGTCGTGCGGTTTTTGAGGGTGACTCCCCAGAAGAAGCTTCTACCATTCGGCAGGAGTGGCAAGACTTGGTACTTAATCTTGGTAAAAAAGGGGTGTTGGCAACGATCGATTACTTTTTATCTGGTCATCATGCTGTGCCTTCATATCCACCTTCGCCAGTAGAGTTCAGAAAATGTTATCGAACCCATGTTTCACCATCAGTGGCGAAAGTAACGTTTCAAAAGGATTCAGCACCTTTAACAAAAGAACAAAAACAAATGGGACAGCAAAGCATTAAAGAAATATTGGCGAGGCTTAAAACAGGTTGTTTCGGAGGAAATAATACCAACAAAAATCCAAGTGAAGCACGACAGAGGATGCGGAGCTATTAATTCTGCAACTGTCATTAATATTTTACTTAAAAACCGGAGGAAAGCGATGAAGATGATTAAGAAATGTACGATAGCCGTGAAGTACGGCATGACAGTTTTACCACTGGTATTGATAACAAAATCGGCTTTTGCGACCGATTTATTTTTATCTTGGTGGACATTATGTTGGCCACGGCAATGGCCGTGAAAAGCAAAAATCCGATGGTCTTTTTAGGCGTGGCTGGTGTGGCGTTTATTCCAGCGTTTCTGCTTAAAACGTTTGTGTTTTAAACAAAGGAGGTACTTATGAATGACGCAGTGTTGTATCGGTTTCTAACCGATCTAGATAAGCCCAAGCGCTATTTAAGTTTGACCTTGGATGAGTTGGTGGTGGCAGTCACGTGCTTTGCATTGTTGGCACTGTGTAACCAGAAAGTGATTGTTGCCATTCTTGGGCTTGGCTTAGTCGCAGCACTGCGGCAATTAAAAAAGGGTGGTAGTCCTCGTGTCCTTTTGGTGTTGGCGTATTGGCATTTGCCGAATGCCGTTACAACGTTTTTCTTACCTAAATTACCCGCTTCACACCTTCGAGTGTGGGTCGCATAGAGGTGTATTTATGGACTTTAGTGTTTATCAAAATCGATTAAGCCAGCTGTCCGCACGATTTAACCTGATGGTGGCACTGGTGTTTGGCTTACTAGCTGCAAATCTTTTGTTGGTGGCATTAGTTTGGTACACAAGCCTGCATCAACGCACGCTTGTAACACCTTTTGAAGGTGGTACTGGCTTTGCAAATTCAGATTCAGCTGTTTCACCAAAATACTTGAGCATGATGAGCGAGAATTTTATTTATTCACGTCTGAATGTCACGCCAGAAACGGTGGCATCAACTCACAAACGCTTACTGATGTTTGTTGATGGCAGTCGTTATGGAGCGATGCAATCAATCCTTGCGCATGAGGCGGCTGTTGTTCAAAAAAACAAAATATCCAGTGATTTTATTATCACCGACATGCAATTAGATCCGCGCGCACTGAAAGCTACTGTCACGGGCGTACTCAATCGCTTTGTTGGGAGCCGGGATCTGAAGTCCGCACGGATCAGCTATGAACTGACGTATCGCTATCGATTCGGGCGTTTATCAATTTTAAGTTTCGTAAAAGTGAAGGAGTGGGAACATGCGTAAAATCATTATGGGCAGTGTATTGGCATTGTTGGCAACAAGTGCGATGAGCCAAACCTCTATTGCCGTTCATGATAATAGTGACGTGGCGCTCAATTTAAGCCAATCCAACTACAACCGACTGGTCGTTAAAAACGACAAAATCGTTGAGGCTATATTTCCTGAAACCGCTATGGGCATTAAACGCGATGAACAAGATGGTAGCGTTTATGTGATGTTAACGGCCCAATCAAGTCCATTTACGTTATTTTTGACTACCGAATCTGGGCGTCATTTTTCAGTGACTGTGACGGGTGAGGAAGGGTTAGGCAAGACAGTTGAGCTTCTGGCACCGAAAATAGCTGTGGCTTCCAACACCACAAAGACATCTATTGATGCGAGTCCAAAAATAATGCAAGACCCGCATCAAAACGCAATGCTCGAAATTATCAATCACATGGAACGCCACGAGCCTATGCCTGGCATGACGATCAGCCACCCTTTTGGAGTAGCCGTGCGGATGGGTGCGGGGCTTTCTTTAGTTCCCAAAGAAATTTGGGCGGGCGTTGGCGTTAAGGCCGAGCGGCTTGAAGTCTACAACAGCAGCTCCAAACCACTTAACCTATTGCCTGAATGGTTCGAAGGCGACAACGTCACAGCCATGAAGTTGTCTCAGCCCATTTTGAAATCCCACGAAACCGCCATCCTATATCGGGTACGTGAGGTCGCTCATGGCTAATATTCAACTCAATCGTCTGATTAAATCACGCCAAATGCGAATGATGAGTTTAATTGGAGGTGGTCTTCTCATATTGTCCATGATCGTAGTGGGATTGTTAGCTGACGCCAAGCCTAAAAAGCATCCGGCTCTGAATCAAGCTAACGATTTAACGGGCATCATTGATGAATCGTTTACCGAAGCCAATGCCGATAGTGCCATGACTGCCCAACAGGGCGAACTGGAGTCGCTCAAAACGCAACTGAGTCAACTCATTCAATCAATGAAAGATATGCGTGAGGCACATGAAAGGCAAGCCCTTGATCTTTCTCAAAGATTACAAGAGACCGCCCAATTAAAAAGAGAAGAAACACCGTTGAGTCCAGCACAGCAACAGTTCATCAACGCATCGACTGCATCGAACTCTGGTAATCAATCCGGCCTTTGGCATAACGGTGGGGCGAATCAAATCGCGAATAATCTTACCCAAATGGGGTCACGACCTGCGCGCATTCATACGGTTTCTTTTCGCAGAAAACATCACGCGAAGACTCAAACCCGTTTAAACCCCAATCGCTATGTGCCCTCCAATACGTCCGTTCGCGCCGTGATTTTAGGAGGCTCTGACGCCGATGCATCGGTCAATGGACAGAGCAAAAACAATGGCGTGATGCTCTTTAAATTTTTGGAAGATGGCACGCTCCCCAATGGCCAGCACTCCCGCCTTCGTGGTTGTCGCGTCAGTGGGAATGCCTACGGCGATATTTCAAGTGAGCGTGCATTCGCAACCCTTTATAAGATTTCGTGCGCACATCCGGGCGAACCTATTATTGATAAAGAAGTCACCGGCTGGGTGTTCTTTAACGGTAAGGTCGGCGTGAAAGGTGTGCCGTTAATGCGTGATAACAAAATCATGCAATGGGCGGGTATTGGACGAAACCGCTACGCGGTAATTTTCCCCGCATGAGATCCCATCCCCTGATTAATCTTCTGTATAGCTTGTAGATCTTTAGAAAGGAATTTTTTCGACCTTAGGTATTATATTTTGTGCAAAGTGCTCCGTTTTGT
>JAPLRK010000018.1 GCA_026399195.1 Legionellales bacterium | reverse complement strand
TAAATAAGTGGATTAACAAAACAATCGTTGATGAAGCAATCAAAAAGTTTGATATTACGCCAGAACAGATGAAAGAAATCGCCAAACTTGCATTGATGGGAGTTTAAAAAATGTCAAATAAAAGTTTGGGCAGTTATCAGAGGATAATATCGTTAAATGAATTTGAATAATAAAATGCATGCTGATGAAGTGGATATCACTAAGTCACTTGTCCAGCGTCTAGTGGCTGATCAATTTCCACACTGGGCAAAACTTCCCATTGAATCAGTTGAATCGGCAGGCACATCGAATGCAATATTTCGGCTCGGAAATGATATGTCTATACGCTTGCCGCGTATTCCCAGCGCGGTCGATAGTATAGGTACGGAGTTTCTTTGGCTCCCCAAAATTGCTCCGCACCTACCATTTGCAGTTCCCACACCTCTTGCCATAGGAAAGCCAACAGAGGATTACCCATGGTGTTGGACTGTTTGTAAATGGGTTGAAGGTAGGAATCCAATAGAAGGTCAACTCCATGAGCCCAATGCCTTTGCAATTGACCTTGCAAGGTTCGTTATGGCGCTTCATGAGGTCGATTTTGCTGATGGCCCAGAGTCAGAACGTGGCAAACCATTGGCTGTTCAGAATGAAGAAGCCTATATAGCGATTGAGGCTCTCCATGGGAAAATAGATACAAAGGCAGCTCTTGCTGCTTGGGAAGATGCTTTACAAGTACCTCGCTGGAGTGGCTCGCCTGTCTGGATTCACGGTGATTTAATGCCAGGGAACCTGCTAATTGAAAATAACCGCCTTAGTGCTGTGATTGACTTTAGCTGCTTGGGGGTGGGCGACCCAGCCAGCGATTTAATCACGGCCTGGAATCTTTTACCCGCACAAGCCCGGGAGATTTTTCGAAAAGAGCTCCAAGTTGACGATGCTACATGGGCACGTGGTAAAGGCTGGGCACTATCTATGGCGCTTATTCAGCTTCCATATTATGAGTATACCAACCCTGTAATGGCGGCTAACGCTCGGCACACAATCAATGAGGTCCTGTCAAATGATTAATTGCCGACTATTTACTCAATACAACAAAGGCTTATATGCATATTAAAATCTCTTTGAAGACCAATAAGAATGGATAAAGAATACTGGCACCGAAAATGGCAATCCAGGGAAATTGGATTTAATCAGTTGCAGCCTAATAAGCTCATGCAACGCTATTTCTCATCGTTAAAACTCACACCTGGCTGCCGTGTCTTTGTGCCATTGTGTGGTCAAAGTATCGATATGCTGTGGCTTGCAGGTCAAGGGTATCAGGTGGTTGGGGTTGAGCTTAGCCAGATTGCTTGCAGCGCTTTTTTTAAAGAAAATAAAATCCAGGTCAAAATAACGGAAATAAACGATTTTACTTTGTATAGCAGTGGTGAGATTACCATTTTTTCAGGCGATTTCTTCAAGCTCAACCAAGCTGTTCTTGATAAAATTGACGCAGTGTATGACCGAGCAGCGTTGATTGCCTTACCTATGGATGTGCGTAAATCTTATTCTGAGTATTTAATCGAATTGATGACTCCAGCAACAGCGATGTTTTTAATTACAACGGTATATAATCAAAATGAGATGCAAGGGCCACCATTTTCTGTGGATGAGAATGAGATTAAAGCGCTTTATAGTGCTCATTTTGATATTCAGCAGTTATATAGTAAGCAAGCTGAGATGCCAGCTCACCTTCAGGCTAAAGGGTTGCTTCAAGCTACAGAGCAAGTCTATTCATTGGTTAGGCAGAATAAGTCTCATAACCGGCTTTCAAGGCAATCATGATAGAAACATCGCGCCCCCGCCTTCGTCGCCCCAATAGCCAAGATACTGTAGTATTAGAAAACCTATGGCGAGATGGAAAGGTTCGAGAATTCTTAGGGGGTGTTGTTGCTGATGAGGTCATTCAACAAAAAACAGCTGAGCTACAAAATCATTGGGAATTGCATCAATTTGGCCAATGGGCTGTTTTTGAAAAAATTTCTGAAAAATTAATCGGCCTTTGCGGGCTGCATCCTTTCGGATGATGGGATTGAGATTTCTTATATGTTTTTTCCGCAATTTTGTGGGCAAGGCTTTGCCAGAGAGGCTGTATTAGCAAGCATGGATTACGGATTCAATACACTCAAAATTGAAACCATCATTGCGATAACACAAACGGCTAATATCAAATCATGTCAACTTCTTAAGAAAATTGGGATGAAACATATTAATAGTTTCGAGCGATTTAATGCCACTCAGAGCTGGTTTGAGTTAACAAAAAAAAGTAATGGCGAATGGAACAAGGGGATGTGAAAATTGAAAATAGAGCATACGATTACTCCGCATAACGAAGACATCCACTTCTTAACGCAAAAAATCAATCAAGAGGTCTCTGACAAGGGGGCAGCTTATCCTTTTGCTTTTTTCATTCGAGATGGCGCGGGTGAAATTATCGCTGGTTGTAATGGTTCCGTGATATTTGGGGCAATTTACACCGACCAACTTTGGGTGAGACCTGGTTCTCGTAAGCAAGGACTGGGTCAAAAACTCATGGAGCAAGTTCATGATTATGGTCGTGAAGTTGGTTGTCGAATGGCGACTTGTGCCACGATGAGCTTCCAGAACGCTAGAGCATTCTATGAGACGCTTGGGTATCAAGCTGATTTTGAACGGCCCGGTTATGTTGACGATTCGACATGTATATTTTTAAGAAAAGCGTTATGACCTTCAAGCAAGATTGGGAAAAGGCAGAACAACAAATATCGTTGCCAGACACTACGGTTGAGGAGATGATAAAATTAGCCTTTCCAAATAATAAACTTACTTCTTACTCAATAATTTCCGGCGGCTGCGCTAATTTAAATATCAAAATTAATTTGGAATCTGGGAGCCTGCCCTTTATTCTACGTGTGTATCTCCGTGATAAAGGTGCTGCATATCGTGAGCAAACACTGGGTGCGCTTTTAAAAAAAACAGTTCCACTACCCCAGGTCTATTTTATTAGGCGCAATTATGTTTAAGGCGGGGCACGTACTTGCTAAAATACAAGCTCATCACTTTTCCGTCGCCGGTTTTTTTGATGACAGTCTCATGGTTACAGAAACAGCGTCAGAAAATGACTGCAATGAGTTCGTTGTTAATAGTTTAATGCATCCCACGGTTGTAGAATGTTTAGGAAACGATGTTATCACTACAATAACGCACCATTTTCAAGCATTGAAAGCATTCCTACCTAGTGAAAGTGAAAGCCACTTGGTTCATGCAGATTTTGATCCCGCTAACATATTAGTTGATAAGATTGATGATGAATGGAAAATTACGGGGGTCTTAGATTGGGAGTTCGCATTTTCAGGGTCGCCACTTTGGGATGTTGCTAATATGCTGCGCTATGCGCATGAAATGCCTGCCGTATTCCAGGCGTCATTTATTCAAGGTGTGGCAACGGGGCTAGCTCTTCCAGAACACTGGCAAATCACTGTTTATCTGCTGAATGTGATGTCGTTATTGGATTGCCTAACCAGATGCATCATGAAACTTCGGCCAAAACAGTGCGCGGATATTATTGGACTCATTGCGTATTTCAATAAACGGTTGTCGGATAGAATATCAAACCCCTTGTAAGCTATCCCTCGCGCCCGGATTTTGGTGTAGCAATTCGTCTGATTTTGCGACCGCTATAGAAGTAATTTTAAAATATTTATCTCGAATTTTTAAGAACGGTGCTTCAACGCAGGTATACAGGAGCCATCCACTAAAAATGCTAATAAACATAATGAGTAATACCGACAAACTGGGAAGCGTTAGTCCCCATTGCAAAAGAATCTCATGAGTCATTACCATAAGTGGTTTATGGATTAAATAAATAGCATAGGACCAAATAGCTAAATTTGCTGTTCCTGGTATTTTAATATTGTGTAAATAGGAGGCCGGGCATAGAGCCGCAATGGTTAATGCAGCAAAACTAATGGCTAACAAAGGGAAGCCCAGTGCGGCCATAAACAGAGTATAGTGATACTGAGAAAACAGATACAGGGTAAGAATGCTGCTGCTCACACCAAATAATAAAATTAAATTACCTTTCTCAGTAATCTTCATCCAGGCATCATTGCGAAAGTTTTTCATCATTGCGATTGAAACACCGAGGATTAATTCATCCAAACGACAAAAGGATGAATAATATATTTTTGAATAGTAAGCATGGACCACGGGGCCTTCAGCATTTTGAACGTAGTAAATCCATAACGAGCTTCTTAGTATAATCCCTATTACCATAGCCCCTAACATGATTACCCAGCTTGCTCGAAACGACTTGGTATAAACTATCCATAGCGTTAGCGCTGGAAAAATCAAATAAAACTGTTCCTCAATACATAAAGACCAAGCGTGAGAAAATGCCGTACCAACATTAAGACCAAAATTTTGTGTAAAAGTCAGGAATTTCCATAGTGGCGGTAAAACTTCATGTTCTTTGAACGCTGGGATTAAAAAATACATGCCTAAAATGAGCAAGTAATTTGGCAATGTTCTTAGCAATCGTCTGTAATAAAAAGATTTTAATGAAAATATTCGCTGTTTGGCGATAGATGAAAAAATTTGGTTCCCAATCAGATACCCGCTTAATACAAAGAATAAATCAACGCCCACCCATCCAATATCACTTAGAAAACCAAAGGTGGGTTCACGACTGACAAATACCACATAATGATACATAAGCACTAAAATTATGGCGACCGCTCTTAACGTATCTAGGCCATAAATTCGGTGTTTTATATGCATTTATCACCTCACTTATTATGTGCTTTGTTTGGGAGGGCGATTGTAACATGAGCCACTCGGTAGTGAGAACAAAAAATGATCAGTTGTCGCGCGCGTTACGCGTTATAAAGCGCATTATCAATCTTGACATCATCAGTACCCGTTAAATAGTTCTGTTAACTTTTTAAAATAAGTTTCATCACTGTTATCCTCCAATGCCCAAGCCCAAGAAAGTACAGATTGAACATAGCACCAATCGATGATTCGGTGCTTTGATACACAAAGGATTTCAGCAAACTGAGTGATGCGGTTATCAATAATATTGGATGCATTACTATGCGTAAGTAGCTCCGGCATGGGGTTTCGAATAAAAGCCGCTATTTCATAGGCTGGCTCACCAATCACGCCTTTGGGGTCGATAACAACCCAGTCATTACCATTTTGTAGGATATTGTCATGATGGAGGTCGCCGTGGAGCAAAATAGGTGCGGCCGACGTCGCAATTAACTTCTCACGCAGCCTTCTTGCTTTATGCAGATAATTTACTGGTATGCTAAGGTTTGTATCTAGCGCCAGAAGCCAATCTTTAATATGGGGCCATCGATGGGCGCGAGGCATTGGTGCTTGATGTAGCCGGCTCAGGCTTTCACAAACGATACGAATGGCATCATTATCTTTTTCTGGAAAATAGGATTTTAAAGAAACACCTGGAACAGCACGCTCAAGTAATAGGATCCCTCCATTTCCTGGCAATACTTTAACCGCGCCAAATCCCGAAAAAGCTTTAAGTGCAAACGCTTCTCGTTTTAATCCTTCTGCATCAAGACTCAATTTTAAAATAATGGGCTGAGTACCTTGAAAGCCGGACAACACGTAGTTATAGCTTAAGTTTTTAACAGGTTCTAAGTTGGATAATCCGTGAGTTGTTTCTATCTGTGTCGTCAGCTCGGATAGATTGGCTAGCCATTGTCTCCCTTGCTCACCGTATAAGTTGATGATGTTGTTTTCTAGTTCTTTCATGGAACATTTTTCCTCATGCACATCTGAACAAACATATATGCGCGCCTATTTTTATCTCGCCAACTGTTCAATAAATGTATGCTTGATTGTTTCTACTGCATCCACCAAACTCCATCCTTCTGTGGCGATAGGTTGTTTATCTTCTGTAGCCATGCCCATAGTGCGAGAATGATTGCTTCTTAATCGTGGCGCAAGTAGAGGCTCGATATCGTCCAGAAAAACAGGGTCTTGTAGCTTCAAGTCCAAGTTATTGATAAATAATTTTTTGGTAATTGTTTTACCACCTCTAGACATGTAATCAGAGAAAACAGCCATAGTCTTTTGCGTATCAAAATCTTTTTCTTCGGCTGCTAGCCATAAATCAAATGCATCTCGGCCCTTCTTTCGCTCATAGAGCGCGCGCAGTTTTGTTGCAAGCAACTCCTCTAAATGGAATGTATTCACTTCAACATCACGACTAAACCAATCGGATTTAACGGCAAATTGTTTGCTGAGGCGCGGTAGAACTGAGAAATTTTCATGGATATTAATTTCAATTTTGATTTTTTGTTTGACTGATGAAGATATTTCCGGTGAGAAATAAAAAAGAAGCTTGAAACTTTGAGTCGTTTGCCTTGTTTTAGGCTGCCCAAGCCACGGCTCTAAGCACTCCCTGAGCGCATTAATTATTTCTTTAATACCGCCTTTGGATGTTCTCACTAAATCAATATCTTCACTGTATCGAGCAGCGGGGGAGAAAAATAATTTATGTAAAGCTGTTCCTCCTCGAAACGCCAGTTGCTCGGCTAGAAATGGGTTGGAAAAAATTTCAACGATAGCACGAGATAAAATTAAATCTTGTTCTACCTGCATGTCGTCGCTCCATGGCGCGGTTTGTCTCCATTGTATAATTTGCGCAAGAGGAATCATTCGTCAGGCTCCACTGTAGTATTGACAATAACATGCCATTTTTTATTTCGTTCAATAGGGTTGTAAGGTACACGCGAAACAAGACGCACCCAATGCAGCGTTTTTCCCTCCAGGGTTTCTAAAAGTGCATTGGCGTGTGCTTCAAGGCCCAGGAATTCAAATAGCCAACCCAATCGTTGCACCCAAAAAAGCTCGGTTTTAATGTGAGTTAATCCAACTAATTTTTTGATGTCTAGCGTTTCGGCCAGTTCAGCCAGGATGGTTGCCGCATTGTTAATGCCAGCCGCGTGTTGTGGAGCAGTTACCAAGTCAGCCGCCAATAATTCAGGGCTTGCAACCGCAATAGTGCCTGCAAGGGTATTAAATTGCTTAGTTAACTGACTATCAATCTGCTTATTGGCAATAAATTCGATGTGTATACGGCCGCAATGAATGGGGGAGCGGTTTTTTACAGTAACGACTTGAAAGCGCTGTGGCTTCTGGTGCGCTGCCCCATAGTATTGAGCAGCACTCAAAAAACCAGCGTAATAGGGTGTATTCCAGTAACGCATTAAGTCAGGTATAAACATGTCGGCAGGCAGACAACCATAGGCTTGATATTCTGGCGGGACAATGAGATAAAATCCCTTTGCAGGGCTAACAATCAAATTATTCTTCTTCAGTCGATGCAATGCGTTTAAACACGGTACTTTTTCAAGCACGAGCGCTTTTTCGGCCTCTCCGGTAATAAAGGAAAAACGACCTTGCCCCCTCAACTCATTGATAAACTCATGTGCTTTCATAAGGCCTATTTCTGTGTTTATACTTCTTCAGTATATCAAATTTAATTATATTAGCTAATAGTTGACACACAAATAATGTTGTTTTTAGCATGAGCAAGTAGATGGCCTATATCAGCTCAGTTGCCATAATTAAACTCATTGTTTTTGTGGGACACTCATGGGACACTAGACCATAAGTAATGGCAACAAACGCCAACTTTCGGCAAAAGTCAATTTTATCTAACATGTTGATTATATTGTCGTTAATTGTTGTGTTTTGTTGTAGTTAATAGCGCATTCGGCGATTCGTAATCAGGAGGTCGGGTGTTCGATTCACCCCAACGGCACCAGTTACAACAAGTGTTGTAGAGGTTTTTGTAAAAACTATTCATGAGTTTAGTGGCAGTGTAGTGGCAATAAATGACAACAAATCCCAACAAAACAACCTCTGTAATGCCCCGTTTTACCATCTTAGAGCAACCCCCTCATCTTGGAAAAATAGTCTCGATTGGTTCGGTGATTTTTTGATCTTTATTTATCCAATTTAATAAATATCCAAATTTTTTTAAGCTTAAATGCCACCTGTATGCCACTAGAATTGTAATTAACAACATAACGCCATGATATCGCTATGTTTTATTTGATTGGTATTATGATTTGTTATCAATGGTTGCGGTTTTTTGTGGTTTATTGTAGTCTCTGCGGCAGGTAGGGTTGATGGCTGTCACCACCAACCCTAATCAACATTAACCGTTACGGGGCTAATGGTGACTGATGTAACTATAGCATATCAGTTGCCAACCTCCATTGAGGGAGTTTGGTATGGCGTCAATAGAAAAAAGAATAACGAAAGATGGCAAGATAAAATATCTCGCAAGAGTTCGGTTAAAAGGGAAGCAGCCTGAATCCGCCATATTCGATAGGTTAACGGATGCTAGGAAGTGGGCAAGCAGCATTGAGTCAGCCATCCATGAAGGCCGTCATTTTAAAACAGCTGAATCTAAAAAAAGAACTGTAGCCGAACTCATTGACCGGTACGTTGAAAGCGTACTCCCTCACAAGTCAGAATCCATGCGAGCAGCGCAGACTAATCAACTTGCGTGGTGGAAAGATAAGGCTGGCTACTATGTATTATCTGATTTCACAGTACAAGTCATTGATTCACTGCGAGACGAGTTGGCAAAGGGCTCAACCAATCGAGGTGAAAAACGTACTACAGCGACAGTAAATCGTTATTTGGCCGCTTTATCCCATGCTTTAAGCACTGCGGTGAATATGTGGGAGTGGATAGAGTCAAATCCTCTTCTTAAAATTAAACGCCATTCAGAAAGCCAAGGGCGGGTCCGATACTTGGATGATGATGAGCGTACCAAGCTTCTCGAGGCCTGTCAGCAATCCAGTAATAAGCAACTCTACGCAATAGTAGTACTGGCATTATCGACTGGTATGCGTAAGGGGGAGTTACTAAATTTAAAAAGACGCGACGTTTTTTTAAAGGATGGTTTTGTAATTTTGGATAAAACCAAGAACAAAGAACGGCGACGTGTACCTATTGAACTAAATCGCTTCGCGATAATTTGACAAACCAGAATCGTGTACTATGCTGCATATGTGTACTATGGTAGTACGGCAATACTCAGAACCTACACACTACACACCCACCCATGAGAAAAGCAATACCCTCATAATT